>NZ_BAAGDE010000046.1:0-51868 GCF_054660795.1 Mycobacterium sp. MUNTM1 | reverse complement strand
CTACCCCCACCACCCGACGACGACACCCCCAACGACAGTCAACCGCCGGACAAGCCGGGCCTGCTCACCCGCGCCCTACGCGCGTCCGGACGCGCGGCCCGCGCCGGCGGCCGCGCGTTCAACAAGCGAGTGCCGCCCGATCGCCGAATGCACACCGCATTCATCACCGCGGCCGCCGTGGTGATCCTGCTGGTGGCCCTGGCCGCCGTCAACTACCTCACCTCTGACATCAACCCGCAACCCCACATCACCACACCGGCCGCGACCGCACCGCCACCACCCTCACAGGCGCCGCTACGGCAAGACACCATCCTCAAAGGGGTCACCGCCAGCGACGTGTGCCCGCGCGACGCCAACTACTCCGACGCCAACCGGGCCTTCGACGGCGACTTCAACACCGCATGGGTCTGCACCCGGGTCAAGAACCAGGACGGACAAACCCTGCAAGTCGACTTCGGCCGCCAAGTCACCCTGACCCAACTCCGGGCCATCGGCGGCTTCGACGCCACCGCGCCCGACGGCTCCGACCAATGGTCCAAGCACCGCATTGTCACCCAACTCGAGGTGTGGTTCCCCAAGGACCTCAAACGCGACCCCGTCGTCATCGACACCGCAGGGGCCAGGGATTGGCGCTTCATCACCTTCAATCCACCAGCCACTGTCAGCAAACTACTCATCCGCGTCAAAGCAACCTCTGATCCGCCTCAATCCGCAACGTCCCCAAGCCCAACCGCGTCGGGGACTCCCGATGAGGTGACCACCGTAGCTATCAGCGAGATTCAATTCATCGGCACCGAAGGCACCCACCCGACGTGAGGTATGACGTGCAGATCCGTCGCGCCGGCGAAGCGCCGCGGAATATCGTCCACGCCCACTAAGCCGTGATGCAGGCTGCATCACCGGACCATCACCACGCAGATAGATCCCACCGCCGAGCGGGCGGGTACCGTCGATCCGGTGGCCACCCAGACGCCTGTGCGAAATCCGGCATGGGCACCGATGCTGGCGACGCTCGGCACCCCGCCACGACGCGCGGATGGCTGGGCCGTCGAGTGGAAGTTTGACGGCCAGAGAGCAACCGTCCACGTCCAGCACGGCGCGGTCACGGTCTTCACCCGCCATGGTGCAGACGTGTCGCGGACCTTCCCCGAACTCGCCGGCGTGGCCGCCGCCATCGGCGATCGCCAAGCGGTTCTCGACGGCGAGATCGTCGCCGTCGATCACACCGGCCGGCCATCGTTCACCCGCCTGCAGCGCCGCTGGCCACAGCAACGTCGACCACACCCCGAGCTGCTGCGCGAAGTGCCCGTCCGCCTGCTGGCTTTCGACCTCCTAGCGCTCGACAACCGCAGCCTCACCACTCAGGCGTATATCCAACGCCGCGAACTGCTCGACGCACTCATGGTCGTCGACAAGTCGCCCACCCTGACCATTCCGCGTGCCCTGACCGCGGTGGTCCCGGCAGACATGCTCGACGTCGCGGCCCGCCACCAGATGGAGGGAATCGTCGCCAAGCGCCTTGACGCGCCCTACCGGCCCGGCCGCACCACCCAGTGGATCAAGTCCCTCGTCCGCCCAACTTGCGAACTGATCATCGTGGGCTACTGCCACGCCGCCGGTCCCGGGGGACGCACCAGTATCGGCTCACTGCTGCTAGCCGGCCACAACGACGACGGCGACCTGATCGTCGTCGGACAAGTCGGAACCGGATTCAGCGACACCACCCGCCGGTACCTCTATGCCATGCTCCACCCCATCACGCGCACCGCCACACCCGCCGCCAATCCCGTTGAGGCACACGGGGTGTCGTGGGTCGAACCCGAACTGGTCTGCGAAGTCGCTTACCGCGAATATGTGGCCCACCGCTGGCTTCGCCACGCCAGCTTCAAAGGATTACGGAACACCGACCCCGCCCACATCCGTATCCCGAGCGACCGCTGAAGCAGCTACGACGCGGTTGCCTCAGGCGGGGACAAACCCGGACCCTGTTGGGGGACCTCACGCTTTCTCATCGAACCCGGGGCGAACCGCCTTCTGGTGACTCGCGACCGGGCCGTACCGCGGGTATATATCGCGCGCCTCCCTGTATATACTAGGCACGTGGGCAAGCATCTGATCGACATTGACGAACAGGCATTGGAGATGGCTCGCGCAGAACTGGGAACAACCACGATCAAAGAGACGGTGAACGCGGCTCTGCGCCGCGCGACGTCGCACCGCGCAGAACACGTGGCCTCCGCTCTGGATGCACTGGCCGCCGCGCCGTCCGAAGATCGCGCCGAGGCATGGCGCTGACGTTTCTTATCGACACCAGTGTGATAAAGCGACTCAGCCAGCCCAGCGTCCGGGAGGTGGTGGAACCGCTCGCGGCTTCGGGCGAACTCGCGCGGGCCCGTATCACCGATCTCGAGGTCGGCTATTCGGCGAGGAATGAAGCCGAGTGGGACGACTTAATAGCGGCGTTGGATGCATTCGAGCTTGTGGAATCGACCGAATCGCATCATCGTCGCGCGCTTCAGGTCCAGCGACTCCTGGCTCAGCGAAGCCAGCGCGGCCGCAAGATTCCTGACCTACTCATCGCCGCCGCCGGAGAAGAACACGGACTCACTGTTCTTCACTACGACGCAGACTTCGACCTGATTTCGGCAGTGACTGGCCAACCTTGCCAGTGGGTGGTGCCTGCTGGGACCGTCGACTAGAGCGCCCTTGACCAGTTACGGGCACAACGACAGCCCGTCACGTGACGAAACGCGGAGAGGGTCAGAGGACGCGTGAAATCGACGCCATAACCTTCAGACGCCGGTGCGATACTTGTCCGATCTCAGTGAACCTTGGGCAGCATTCTCATCGAAACTGGGGAATCTGGCCATGTCCGCGATTAGCTGACAGCGGATCCAGCGCCGGCTACGACCGAGGCTCTTTTCCCCGCCCGCTAAACCGAACTGCCCTCAATCACGTTGAAGCGCAACGAAGCTGCTACAAGCCGGACGTTGGGATGGTGGTGACCCCACCATCACGCGGTGGTTGGTCAGCGACCCTTACGCTCGCGAGGCCCACGATTTATAGCCACGTATAGGCGCGTATAGCAATCGGCTATACCGCGCTGGGGGCCGGCCATCCGGGAGATGCCGGTTGGGTAGGAAAGTCGCCGCGAGGATATCGGCCGCCGCGTTTGAGATCGGGGTGTTGAGGCGCCTTGGCGATACAGGTGTTTTCGTCTTCGATGACATTTGGCCATTCGTCGCCGATCCCGGTCTGCGCGAAGTAGCCGCCTTGATGGCTGGTGATCCGCCAGCCGTTGAAGACGTCGGCCGACGGTGCGCGAGCCGGTCCCTGCTGGGGGAATTGGGGTGCCGGCTTTGCGGGAGCCGTCATGGTGATCCGCATGGATGTAATGCCTGAATGCGGTGGCGGCAGAGCGATGTTGGGTTCGTACCCGTCTCGGGCTAGTTGAGCTGTGCCAAACGTGTATTCGCAAGCCAGCACCGTCACGTCGCGGCCGGACGTCGTTACAGAGGAGATGTGCACCTGGTCAGTGCCCACCCACGGGTGTTCGCGTTCGTAGTGCTTCGGCCAGAGGTATTGCGTGCCGGTGGGATGGTCGATGGATTGGTTGGGATCGACGGACTGCTGGAAGCCGGGATACAGGTAGCGATTGTCTCCTGTGATGGAGGCGAGTAGGTAGGACTCGGCGTAGGCGCGTACCGCTACCACGGGCCCGGTCGTGACGTCGATGCCGGGTTCAGCGGTCCAGACCACCGTGAAGTCGTTCAGGGTTGTCGGCCAGCCGGAGGCGCGGGCCGTCGGCGTTGGACTTCCCTGAGCGTGACGCGTTGAATCGCAGCTCGCGGTGGCACAAAGGGTCGCGATGATGGTCGAGACCGCGGCGAACCTGGGCAACGCGCGATGGGTGGCGGTCATCCTTGGTCCTTGTCTGGCCCGCGCAACCGAGCCGTACATCAAAATTGGCTCGACGAGCGGGAGATGCGCCAGAATCCCGGATCGAGTTCTTCGGCCAGGTCTGCCAGCTCGTCGACGAACTGCGCGGCAGACGGACCCTCGATCACCAGCGTCACGTAGTCACTGCCTCCTCGAGAGGAGGTCATGTGTGCGCCTTCACGCCCGGCCCAGGCCGTAGCGGTGAGCTGCTCGACCCGCGCCACGTCATCACTGGTCTCCAAATCTCCTGTGGCAACAGACAAATAGTGCTTCCCGTGCGCCGCATCCTCTGCTTCGGCGACCAGCTCAGCCTGCCGAAGCTGTTCGAGATATGCCTCAACCGCGTTGCGCGGCCGCCCAGCGTTCCCATCCTGCCGCATCCCTGGATTATGCGGTCCACCGCTGACAAGGTGATGCAGCCTGCATCACGTGACGATTGAGGGAACAAATCCACCTATCTGGCTCGTACCTTCAGCGGGCCTCTTGCGATAGCTTCCGCTGGGCCGGGGCGAGGATATGCGTCTCTTTCTTCTCGGGCAGGTCGCCGGCGCAGGTGCTGATCCCTTCAATGGTGGGGGAGGGCTGCTCGTTGATCTGCCGCCTCACGGGGATCGCCAGCCGACCGGGCCACCGGTATATCCGCTGCTGTCGCTTCGCGGACTTACAGTCCCACCAACGAAAGGCGGAAGACACATGACTCACCTCGCGAGCGCACACCACACCGGTCACGGATTTTTCAACACGCTGGTACACGGATTCGCTTGGCGCACTGGCAGTGACGCGGCCGGCGCTCTCTTCCGCCTAGCGCCAGGACTCGTCATCCTCACGGTGGTCGCGGTGGTGATTTTCATCGGCGCGCGTTGGCTGCGTCGCCGCAACCTTTGACCGACTGAAGGTCGGTGCGAGCGCCTTGTCCTGGCCGCTGCCAGTTGTCGACGGTGTCTGGGAGCCAGCCTGGGTGGCGGATGTCGGCGCCGTCGGTCAGTTCTCCATCGGGCTGCGGGAGTCGGCCTTCGACGTGGTAGCGGCGCACGGTCCCGTGTGCGAGGCCGCGGCGGTTGGCGAAGCCACGCAGGGACAGCAGCTCGATCACACGCACGACTTTACAACACAATTGACCTTACAGCGTGTTCGCTGTAAGGTTCGTGGTATGCCCACCCCCACGGTGCCTTTCAAGGCCGGCGACTATCTCAGCGCCGGCGAAGCATGCCAGGACGCCGTCAGCCGGCTCGATGCCTTCGACGACGTCGCAAAGATCGTGGCCAGAAACGCCGTCGTCGAACTCATCAACCTCCAAAACGGCACCATCAACTGCCACCAGGTCGCGGTCATCGCCAGCATTACGCCAGTTGGCCAGCCTTCATGGCGAAGGCGACATCAAATCAGAAGCCGGCGCGCTTCGCGCGTTGCTCCACGCCGGCGCGGAAGCGGTGGGGGAGCGCGTGCTCGACGTCGGGTACGCCGAACTGGCGGCCGAGTTCAACAGTGAACCCGCCAGCGTTGAGCGGCGAACTGCGCGCAACCTGCACGTCCGTAGGAGCAGGGCCGAGCGGTGAATCGCGGGGTGCGGAGCAACGTATACCGCGTCGATTTTGGACACGGACCCGAATCCTGGGTGGTCCTGAGCAACAACTCTCGCAACAGGAACCTCGACACTGTGTTGGCGGCGCGGGTCACCACGACGACCATGAGTGAACGCCGCCTACCCACCGTTGTCTCGTTGACCGACGCTGACCCGCTCGACGGCTTTGTGCTTGTCGACGACATCGTGCAGCTCTATCACGACGAACTCATCGAATCGCTCGGCAGCCTTTCGCTACCGACAATGCGGGAGATCAGCGCAGGGCTGCGGATATCTCTGCCCTAGGGGATGGAATCGGAGGGGATCTGAATGCTCACCATGTCACTGGACCGGGATACCGCGATCGCGTTGATTGTCCGAGCGCGCCAGCTCCCGGCCGCGGACTTGGATGCCCTCGACGACCGCGAGTTGCAGGACCGACTCCGAAGTGTCGATATCCGCCGCATGCTTGCGATCACTGACGGCTCGACAGAGGAGCCCGCTGCACATACAGTGCGGCACAACGGAATCGGGCTCGACATGCAACTCACCCCGCCTGAGGCGCGAGTTGTCGCCGACGAGTTGGTGCTGGTTGGGGATAACCTGATCCGCAAAGCGCTCGCCCAGCTCGACCGCGGCGCGGTGCTCGATGAGCTGATGCGGGCGGCGAACGGCCTGCTGCAGCGCGGGAACGAACTCCTTCTTGCCGCGGAACGGGCTGAGAACGGGCAGGCGGCGCTCTAAGCGTCTATCGGTTTCGACGCCCAGTATTCGCGCAAGCTGGCGATCCGATCGCCGTCGAGCTCGAGGATGGCCACCTCTCGCATCAGTTTGCGGTGGCCTTTGACGAGGTCGTCGAATCGGGCTTCCCATTCCGCGATGACGGTGGATCCGTCGACGTACAAGGTGATGAGCCGCGCGTCGATGTTGGCCTGCTCGCGCGCAACTTTGGTTTCCCAGTACCGTCGAATCTCGGCGGTGGTGCGCATCGGCTCGTCGAGGACGCGTTCGTGATACGTCGCCCCGGGCGTGAAGATCGTGACGATCAGGTCGGGGTCTTGCGTTGTCCATGCGCGCAGATAGGTGTCGATGAGTTGGCGCACGTGCTGGTGGCGTGTGGGTGCGTTCACGGGTGCTCCGTTACCTGGGCGAGCGGGATTGGCCCGTCGAAACGTGTTCGGTCGCTGAGGATTTGGAAGATCGTTTTGGGTTCTGCCAGCTTCACGGTCGTTAGATCCACGCCCGCGCGGGATCCAGGATCTACTCGAGCCCATCGCCATCGCTCCGAAGTGACCTCGGTGTCGGTTAGGACTGCGGTGTAGTAGCCGTCCATTGACGTTTCGCCGGGCAAGACGGCCAGATGGATGGAGCCATAGAAGTAGCGGTCGTTGACATTGCGCCACTTTCCGATGATGTGGCGGCCGAAGACTTCGGCTTCGATGTCGTTGGCATAGCCGCGTTCGTGGTCTTCGAGTCGTGGGCTCGGTGGGTAGTTGGTCGCTGTTATGCCGCCTTTGGTGACGTCGACCTGTGATAGATCGGCGTGATGCAGCCCGTCGACCATGTAGCTCGTCACCCATAGGCCGGCGAGGTCGGTCGGTTCAATGCCGGGCCGGACACCGGTCAGCAAATCGCCCCGGTGCGGGGTGTCGGGGTGTCCAAACAGTTCTTTGGCGGACCAGCCGGGGAACATCCGCTCTAACACGGCGCAATGGTAGCCGCGTGGGAGATTCTGGATTTCGCCTCCGAGCCAGCGGTAGTACTGCGCCTTCGTGGGGGGTGCTGCTTGGCGTGAGACGCCCAATTCCTTTGCGGTCCGGTTGTATTCGGCGACGAACTCTGAATAGGCGTGCAGGTGGCGTTCCTCGAGGAGGGATTTCAGAGCTATCACACGCACGTTGATCAGCCTACCTATCAACGAGACTGAACGAGACGCAGAGAGACTTACCGCGCACTCCACGCGCCCCTTCGAAGGGCTAGACGCCTACGGCTTTAGGTCGTCTTTCCCTAGGCTATATGTCCATATTATATTGACTGTCGGTTTTATCCGGACATATGATCGGTTTATGCGTACTGCGGCGCCGGCGTTGCTTCCGGTCTTTCGGTCCCAGCACCAGGGCGAACTCCTGGCGCAGCTGCTGCTCAATCCCGACCGGGAGTACACGGTCACCGACCTCGCGCGCACACTTGGCGTTTCGAAGCAAACCGCCCAACAAGAGGTCGAACGCCTCGTCACCGCCCACGTGTTGCGCGATCGCCGCCAGGGCCGCAACCGACTGATCAGCGCCAACACCAGTCATCCTGCCTACACGCCACTGACCCAGCTCGCGCTGCTGACTTTCGGTCCGCACACGGTCATTGCCGAGGAATTCGGCGCCATCCCCGCTGTGGAGCAAGTCCTGATCTTCGGGTCCTGGGCCGCGCGCTACACCGGGCAGCCCGGGCCGCCGGCCAATGACATCGATGTCCTCGTCATCGGCCAACCCACGCGTACCGATCTGTTTGATGGGGCCGACCGCGCCCAGAAGCGCATCGGCATTCCGGTCAATCCCGAGCAGGCCACACCGGCGCAATGGGCCGACCCCAGCCAGTGGGCTCTACTTGCCGAGATTCAGCGGCGACCCTATGTCCAAGTCTTTCCCACACAGGACGCAGCATGAGCGGTTGGAAGACGGGCCGAGCGGAGATCTCTGCGCTGGTTGAGCGCGGGCACCTTGAGCGGGTCAGCGGGGACGCCGCCAACGGCGCTTACCTGCTTCAACAGGCTCGACAGCGGTTGGCCGGTGCACGCGCCGCCCTCGCTGCAGATCACATCGGGGCTTTTGAGCTGGCCTACGACGCTACCCGCCAGGCGCTCACCGCGCTCCTGGTGCAGCAGGGCCTGCGTCCGACGACTGCAGGGGGCCACATCGCTGTCGCCGATGCGGCCGAAGCACAGTTCGGCGCATCGTTTCGGGCGTTCAACCGAATGCGCAGAATCCGTAACCAGCTCGAATACCCACGCAGCACAACCGATCTCGATCTTCCTGCCGCAGACACCGACCATGCGCTCGCTGACGCCGAACAGATCATCGACGCCGCCGACAAACTTCTCCCCGAACTGGGGATGTGGCCATGACCTCGACAAGGCGCAGGTCAGCGTTCAAAGCGGTTTCCATTGTCGGCAGATGCTGGGACAATGCACCCATGGGGACCAAATCGAAGCTGCAGATCGACACCCAAGAGTTGGCGTCTGCGGGCGGTAAAGCAACGCAGACGCTGACCGGTAGCGCCGCGCCGACGTTCGCCCCGCCACCGCCTGCCGCCGCATCCAAACTCGACGCAGCATTGGTTGGCGTGATCGCGAAAACCGAAGCTGTACGCACGAACGTGGACACCCAAGACTCGCTGTGGGCCACCAAGCAGCAAGCGGCACTCACCCAGTCACCACCGGTGCTGGCCCAACAGGATCAGCACGCCGCCCAGGACTACAACCAGGTCCAGTTCCCGATGCCGGTCATGAAACCAGGCAGCGGACCCAACCTGCCAAAAGCTACTTAACCAGGAGTTTTCACCATGTCGATCGCCCCACCGGCCCAACCCGCGTGGCCGCCGCCCCCACCGCTGCAGCGGCTGCGCCGCTGGCCGGCGATCGCGGCAGCCGCAGGCGTCGGGGCAGTCATCGCCGGAGTCATCACCACACTGGTCACCATCGCCGCCACACCCCGCGTGGCCAATAACAGCACGCCAGCCCAGGCACCGACGGTCACCGTGACCGCCGCACCCCCAGCACCAACCGCTCCACTGCCGGCCGCTGAGGCCGACAAGAAGACCTGCCAAGCGTGGGCGATCACCGACGACCTGGTCACCACCGCGGCCTCGGGCCTCAACGTCATCCCGCAGAACATGCCGTTCACCGACCCCGCCGTACAGGCCAACCCCACCTGGAAGGCAGCAGTGGACCGCGCCAGCCAGCTCTACGGCCAGGCCGCCGAAACCCTGGCAGGCCAGATCGCGCCCGGCACCAGCCCAATGCTGGCTGGGTTCGCTGACAGCACCGTCAGCGCGCTACGCACCCTCGCGGTGGCCTACAAGACCTTCGACCCCACCTCAGGAAAAGTTGTCGACATGTTCACCGCCGGCCGTGACTCCCTCGATTGGGTGTGCGGACGATGACTCAGCACCACACCGTCGACATCGCTTTCCCGCCGCCGCTGCCTCCGCCGCCGGATCCAGGGAAGTGGCCGCCCCCGCCCGGGCCGCCGCCACCTCCTCCTCCTGGCGGGTCGCGGCGGAGCTGGCCCGCACTCGCCGCCGCAGCAGCGGCGGGCGCGGTTGTGGCCGCGATCATCGCCGCGGTGATCACCATGCAGGTCCGCGACACCACGCCGGCCGCCGCGCCGACGCACGCGCCCGTGACGAAGACCGTTCAGCCGCCGGCGCCGGCGTCCCCGGCGCCTCTGCCGAGCGCGCAAGCAGACCACCAGACCTGCTACCAAGGCTGGGACTCCGCCGACCACTACGCCAACATGGCGCACGATGCACTGCCGGTATTGCCGAAGGACGTCAAGATCGGCGACCCCGCGATCCAGTCCAATCCGGATTGGACAGCCGCCTTGCAAAAGTCTGGCAGCCTTTACCAGCAGGCTAGCGATGCCTTGCGCTCACAGATTGCGCCGGGCACGACGCCGGTTCTGCTTGAAGCGTCAAACACCGCAGTCAAAGCACTGCAGACGTTAGGAACCGCTATCGCCACCGGCTCGCCTGCCAATGGCAACGCGTTCGGCATCGCCGACGCCGCCGCCAAGGAAGTTGGCACTCTGTGCAATCGCTTGGCACCTTAGGCCGAAAGGACTGGAATGGCTTCTGGCGCTGGCGATCCCGCAAAACCTACTACTGAGCACTCGCAGGCGATCTTGGGGACGTCCTGGCCGTTGCAGATGGCCTCCGCGTGGTCGGCTTATGCGGAGAGCTTCATGGGCGCGGCAAACAAGTTATTCCCTGAACTCCATACGCAGCACGACATCCGCAGCATCGTCGCGCCGATGGAGGGCGCCTTTATCGATGCGGCCCGCAGACTCGTCGACGGTCGTCAGACGACGCTGGAGAATCGTATTGAGGGCTACCGTTACCTCGCCAAGAGAGCGTTGTGGGCCTCGGGCGAGATCCATGCCACGAAGGCCGATTTGGTCGAAATCGTCAATAAGGCCGAAGAGGACATCAAAGCCGCACGCGAGGCCGCCGAAAAGGCCAAGCAGGCGGCCGCGGCCGTCCCGGGTGCTGCTGCAGCGATCGACGCTCAGCTCAAGGCGGACATCGCTTCAATCGTTGCCGGCGCCGCGGGTCTGGCCCAGGCGCGCGATGCCGAGGGTGCAGGGAAGATAGCGACATTGGCGGCCGATGTCGGCAAGTGGGCGGTGCCGTACGGCAACCCAACACTGCCCGAATCCGGCGGCGTCCCCGGCGTCGGCGCTCCCGCGCCTGCCGCACCAGCTCTACCTGCGCCTCAAGGCGGTGGCCCTAAGGTCGAGTCCGTTCATAACGGCACCGGGCTAAAAGATAGCCCGGATACAACCCAGTTCAACAAGGGTGACACTCCGCAGTCCCAGCAGCAGAATCAGGTGCAGCAGACCGCCTTTCACAAGCCGGATGGAACTGATCAGAACGGGACTAACCCGAAGCAGGCACCGGCTGCTCCGCAGATGGGATCGGGCGGTAGCAATCCGAGTTCGGTGATCGGACAGATGATGAAACCGATCTCGTCGGGCGCCGGGGGAGGCGGATCGCCCGCGTCGATGGGATCGATGATGTCGCCCGGATCGGCAGGTGCTGGCAACGGTATGGGTAACCCGGGTGGGATGAATCCTGCTGGGACACAAGCCGGGCAGTTCCCCAACGCTACCGGCGCGGGCACTGGAGTCGGGACCGGCACCGGCGCGGGCGCGGGGGCCGGTCGTGCGCCGGGGTTGGCGGGTTTGGGGTCCGGTATTGCTGAGACATCGGCGCGGATGGCGACTGGAGCGGTCAGCGGTGTCGCGAATGGTCTTGGCGCGGCAGCCAATGTGGGTCACCAGGTCGCGCAGAATGTTGCCGCGGCGGCGGTGCCGGCTGCTACCACTGTCAGTTCGTCCGCGGTAACAACTCCTGCGGCTGCCGCACCCGGCGTTGGTGGTGCCCCGATGGCGATGATGCCGTCGGCCGCCGCGGGTGCGACACCGGTGACTCCGGTGAGTAGCACGGGGCCGGCCGGGCCTGTGACGCCGTCAACGCCCGCGGGCGGTCCGCCAGGGGGTAGTGGGCCGCCCCCGGCGGCGGGCGGCGCGCCGAATGGGGCGCAGGTGGCGCCGTTGGCGATGCCCCAGCAGCATGCCCGTATTCAGGCCATCGGTGCCGACGGTGCCAGCGGTGAGGTGTTGTTCCAGCAGGCCATGGACGCCGGCCATGACGTCATCGAGGCCATGCTGGCCCAGACCCTGGCCCAGGGCTATATCCAGACTCACTACGCGGTCTCGCTGATTTACGAACGCACCGGGGGAGTTACGGCGTGGCTGGCGACAAGCGAGGGCCCCTCGAGCATCCCGCTGGGGGTACGGGTGCCGCAGGATGTGCGGCTAGCGGTCACCGATCCGGTCGTGGGTCGCGAGCTGTGGGAGGCCAGCGCCGCCGTCGGCGGGATCAATCCCCTTGATGTGGTGGTGCGTCACGCCCAAGCCCGAGAGATGGCCGCTCCAGGTGCACGCGTGTTGGCGATCGCCTCATCACTGCCTATGCAGCAGATGACCGACTGGACCCATCAAGTCAATGCGCGGGCTGTCGAGGTCAACCCTCGCGACGTCTCGCCGACCACCAACCCAGGCGGGCATTTTGTGCATCGCTGCCAAGTCGCGATGCCGTGGGAGTGGCGGCAGGCCAACGCTTTTGATGAGCAACAGCGGTTGCAGATCGCGGCCCGGCACATGCACATGGCGGCCCTTTCTGGTCACCTGCACGGGGCTGCGAGCGAGAAGGTTATGCGGCTGTTCGAGGAACGCAAACCGATCGGGGACGAGTTATGGGCGCAGGTTCGCCAAGAGCGGTTCATGGCGCTGATCGAATACGAACAGGCCATAGGCGGCCAGGGCCATGGCGGATCAGAGCCAGCGTTGTCCTTGGCGACGGTGCGGGCCGCTGAAGTAATTGAGTCGTTGCGTCACTACGACACCGCGGAGGGGTGTGCGGACTTGTTGTATGCGACGCGGTTGGCCGGCGCCCCGTTGAGTCCCGCGGCCGCCGTCGCCTGAGCAGGGGCGTGTGGCGGGTGGAGTACGGCAGTGAGTGTTGGCAGAAGGCGGCAACCGTCACCTACGTCGAACGGCGCCGCAGCTGCGCGGAATCGATTCTCGATCGGTCGCGGCGGGGCGCGTTGGAGGTTGATTGGCGCGACCAACTCGTCGACGCGGCTTTGCTGCGCGTCGCCGCGGTTCCCATCATGCAAACCTACGTCGACATCGATGTGATGGTGGCGATGGAGGTGGCCGGCTGGCCCTGTCGGCCGTGGGAGCCGTATGCCGCCAACGGCGACTGGCGGCTCGCGCTCGAGACGTGGTATGAGGATCGGTTGGCCGTCGAGGAAGCTTACGAGGCGGCCGGGCGGACCGGGCTGATCAACCTTGCCCGTGCAAGAGAGAGCAGCTGGTGGCGCGACCAGCAGCGCGGCCGAGACTTCATTGGCGCGTGGTATCGCGCCGGACTTGCCGCCGGCGGCGAGCCGTGCGACTGGAGGAGCTGGTTCAAACAGCGGATCAGATTGCGTGAGGAGACCGATCCGCTGCGGATCCGCGGCCGCGATCGCAGCTTAGCGGGCGTCGACGCGAACAGCTGGATGGAGGTTCTTCCCGAATGTTGGACCCGCACTCAGCCTTGACGTCAGGCGGCGCTCGCCTTGCATGCCACGCCGATCCTGCTGCGGCAGTGTTGAATTCGCCGAGGAGTCGTTGAGTGCCGCCCACTTCATTGCTTGACGCGGCACTGCCGGCGACTCCGGTAGTCCCTGCGGTCGATGAGCGTTGGGTTGCACCACCAGCTAGCAGCGTGCGTCGACAGCAGACCGTCTCGACGCCGGCGGCCACAACGACGATGGCGGGCGCCCGCCACGCGTTCTGGCTCAACCCTGATGATCGCAACGCTCATCAGGCGCAATTCCGTGTCCGACGGCCCGATAACACCGCAGGCCCGAGCGTGCTGCTTTCAGTGACCGTTGAAAGCACGAAAACCGTTGTCACCCAGCGCGGATCTGATAAGTCCGGTTTCTTGTCGTTCGAGCTGCGTAGCGACACCGCGATGATGACGGGAACATTCACTTTCACACGGGCCGGCATCGTAGGGGCCAAAGTTGTTGACGCGCTACCGAGCATCGAGCTACTTCAGGACTTTCGGGCGCCGAACGTGTTACAGGTGTCCTGGGCGTCGGGGGAGTTCGTCGACTTCCAGGAGCTCCCGCCTTCGGACGAAATGTTCCCGGAATCGCTGATGGAGTACTTGCGCGCGTTGGCGAGCCTGCAGCCATACGCGGGTACGCCGGTGGTGATTCCCGACTTGAGCAGGGTGAGCCGCCGGGACGCGCGAGCTGTCAAAGACGCTGCCCGCCTAGTCGGAGGCGACACAGTCGAGGGCGAATGGGAAGCCTTCACTCTGGCGCCGGGAACAGCCATCGACCCCAGGGCGCACTACGAACTGATCATCGTTGAGCCGCTAATCGTGCCCGTCGGCACACACACCTACACGCTGGGCGCCATGCACACACACTTGCCGTCGGTACGGTTCGTCGTCGACGACGAACGCCTGCGGGCCCAGCCCTTCCTCAACGACACGATGCGGCGGACATTCGCGCCAGGGGAGCCGGTACCGAAGCGTTCCCATCGCCCCGTGAAAGGCAGACCGGTCGGCTTCATCGACCACCCCGAGGCGAGCGCGGCGTCGGCAGAAGCTGAGAGGCCTGAAACGTTGCCTGAGCGCGACAGCGTCGCGGTGCATGCGGCGCTGCGTACACGCGTCTTGGTCGATGCGCTGGCCGAACCGGTGTCACTGCGGCAGGCGTTGTGGCATGCCGTCGACGAAAGCCCCTTCGCGACACGGCAGCAAGCGTGGGCTGATGCCGCGGCGGCGGTGCGGTCGCTGGCCGCCGACGGCCTGATCACCCTCGCAGACGAGACCACCGGCGACGCGACGCCGCTGGCCGACGAACAGGAACACCTCAACGCCGTTTTGGACACAGTCACCGCGGAGGTTGAACAGGGCGGGCGGCCAGCGTGGACCGAGGGTCCCTGGCTCACCTTGACCGGCAACGGTCAACAGGCGGCCTCGCAGTTAGCGCCACATCCTGAGCGGCCCTCGGCGAGGCGCCGGCGGCGTTTGCATGCCGCGGCCGCCGGGCGCAGCGCGCGCAGTGATAGCTCCGAGCGTGTCGACGAAATCCTGGCCAATGAGGTGTGGAAATAACCGCGGTCATCGTCGACGCCGGGCCGTTGATCGCCTACGGCAACGCCGGCGATAAACATCACGAGACGTTCCTCGATTTTCTCGAAACCCATTCGGGCCCTTTCATTGTGCCCATGCTCGTCATCGCGGAAGTCACTCATGTTCTGTGTCGCGACCTAGGTGTAGTGGCCGAGCAGAAGTTCCTCAACGACCTCGATGAGGACGACTTCCAGGTGGAGCCCGTCGTCGATGAGGACTGGCCGCGGATCCGCGAACTGGTCGCCCAGTACCGAGGATTTCCGCTCGGCACGGTGGACGCATCGGTCGTTGCGACTGCTGAACGCCTCGAAATCACCCAGGTCGCGACCGTCGACCTAAGGCACTTTCGGAACGTGGAACCTCGCCACTGCCCAGCGTTCACGCTTCTGCCTTACGACGACACCTAGCCGTGTCCACACCCCCTTAATGTTACCTTAAGATACTCTTATTTTTCTTAAATTTGGTGTACGGTCGCTCGTCATGGGCTTGAGAGGCCAGCAACACGCCTTTGCGTTCGGGGCCGGTCAAACAACCCGTTTCGGGTCGACATCCCGCACGCCCGAGGGCCCACCGCGTTGATCGGCAACCAGAAAAGGAGAAGCCTATGCACGACTCAGCCGGGACGAATACGGACTTTGAGCAGCGGTTGTCAGTGATGACCGCCGCAGCGTTGCAGCGACGATGCGTGGTTCGTGACGACTTGCTCGCCGTGCTGGCAAGCAGTGACGATGACCTGCTCGATGTGATCGCCGCGGCGGCACGGGTGCGGCGCAAGTTTTTCGGTCGGCGGGTCAAGCTCAATTACCTGGTGAACATGAAATCCGGTATGTGCCCGGAGGATTGCGGGTACTGCTCGCAACGACGCGGCTCAAGCGCTGAGATCCTCAAGTACTCCTGGATCAACCCCGATGAGGCCGCCGGCCACGCGCGCTGCGCGATCGACGCCGGCGCCAAACGCATCTGCCTGGTCGCCGCCGGCCGCGGGCCCGCCGATCGCGATATCGAGCGCGTCGCCGACACGATCGCCGCGATTAAAAGCTCCGCCCCAGAAGTGGAGGTGTGCGCCTGCCTGGGATTACTGAAACAGGGGCAAGCCGAGCGGCTGCGTGGGGCCGGCGCCGACGCGTACAACCACAACCTGAACACCAGCGCAGAGAACTACGCGCGGATCTGCTCAACCCACACCTTCAACGATCGGGCCGCCACCGTCGCCGCTGCCAAATCCGCTGGTCTGTCGCCATGCTCAGGGGCCATCGTTGGAATGGGCGAATCCGACGACGACATCGTCGACGTCGCGCTGGCATTGCGCGAGCTCCAGCCGGATTCGGTGCCGGTGAACTTTCTGATCCCGTTTGAGGGCACCCCGCTGGGTGGGCATTGGGAATTGACCCCGCAACGCTGTCTGCGCATCCTGGCGATGTTCCGGTTCGCCTTCCCTGACGTCGAAGTGCGCATCGCCGGTGGACGCGAAATACATTTGCGCACACTGCAACCGCTGGCCTTGCACCTGGCCAATTCGATGTTCCTCGGCGATTACCTCACCAGCCAAGGACAGCCAGGCCAGGACGATCGGGCGATGATTGCCGAAGCCGGTTTCGTGATCGAAGGCCTCGAGGAACCCGCGCTGCCAGTCGAGCGCCACGACCTGGTCATCACCCGCCAGCGCGGTGCCGGCACCACCACTCCGGCCAACACCTAAGCCGTTGATGACTTCGCACAACGAGGTGAACTCAATCGTGTCGCACAAACCGGTGATCATCGTCGGTGGCGGCCCCGTCGGATTGGCCGCCGCCCTGGAACTCGCCAGGTTCTCGGTTCCCAGCGTTGTTGTCGAGCGCCATGATTCGACGTCGTGGCATCCCAAGGCGCGCAATCTGAATGCGCGGACGATGGAGATCGCCCGAGGGTGGGGAAGTGTGGTGTATCAACGGCTGCGCGGCATCGATACCCCGCCGGGCTGGAAGAGCCCGATGAGGTATATGGACACGATTGTCGGCCAGCAGGTGGGTCAGATCGAGACGGGAGGTTTCGAAGGGCCCGGGCCGGCGATCAGCCCGGTGCTGCCGATCATGTCGTCGCAGGATCTGACCGAAGCCATCCTGCGCGACGCGGCACGGGCCACGGGCATCGTCGACCTTCGGTTCGGTCACCAGGTCACCGACATTCTGTCCGGGTCACGCGAGCACGACGTCGAGGCGGCCGTGGCGGTGCGCGTCACCGCCACGGGAGACACCTACACCCTGGCCGGGGATGCGCTGGTGGCCGCCGACGGTGCCGACAGCACGGTACGTCGCCAGCTGGGCATCGCCTTGAACGGCGAGCAGGGCATCCATCATTTCGTCAACTGCTACTTCCGCGCCGATATCGAACACCACGTCGGAGACCGCCGGGGAGTCGTGTTTTTCGTCGCCAACCCCGACGCCGCCGGTCTGCTGCAACCACTGGACGCGCGCGGGCGCTGGCTGTGTCAGATCGGTGTGTCGCCTGACCAGTGGGTGCTCGAGCTCTGGGACGCCGAGCGGGTGAGGAGCTGGGTCCGCGGCGCGGTCGGGGTTCCAGATCTCGAGGTTGAGGTGAAAGGCGTTGGGCTGTGGCAGATGAACGCCGCGGTCGCCGATCGTTGGGTCCAAGGGCGCGTGGTGTTGTGTGGCGATGCCGCTCACCAGTTTCCGCCCACCGGGGGACTGGGCGTCAATACCGGCCTGCAGGGCATGCACAACGCCATGTGGAAGTTGGCCCTGTGCGTGCGTGGGCTGGCTGGGTGGTCGTTGCTCGAGACCTATGAGCACGAGCGGCGAGAACCCGCGATCACCACCATCGAACAGTGTTTGCAGAATCACGGCAATCTCGCGCGGCTTGCCGCGGCTTACTACTATCCGGCCAGCAGTGACCTAAGTGCCCAGGAGGCCGAGCGGGCCAGTCGACGCTTCGGTAATCATTTCGGCGTCGAGTTCGGCACCGCGTATCGCTCGACCGCCGTCATCTCCGATGGCACACCGGCTCCCGACGTCGACGACGACTACAGCGACTACGCGCCCTGCGCGACACCGGGCTGCCGGGCCCCACATGTCTGGCTCGGCGCCGAGTCTGAACCGGTCTCCACACTCGATCTCTTTGGCGCCGGGTTCACGGTGCTTACCGGTCCAGGCGGGACGATCTGGCGAAAAGCAGCCGCGGTTGCAGCTCGAGAGCTCGGCGTGCCTATCGCCAGCTACGCGATCGGCGATCCGGGATTGGCCGACCACACCAACACGTTCTTCGACCTTTATGGAATCGGCTGCGACGGGGCGGTCCTCGTGCGTCCCGACGGGTATGTCGCCTGGCGCAGCTCGGCCGGCTGCTGCGACGGCGCGCCGCTCATTCAAGCCGTCGAACAGATCCTGGATCGCCGCACGTAACTGGACTTTCCGGGGACCAGCGAACACGAAAGGTTGCATGTGGCAGACCATGCGGTAGTTGTTGCCGGCGCGGGCCCGACCGGGCTGATGCTGGCCGGTGAGTTGGCGCTGGCAGGAATCGACGTTGCGATCGTCGAGCGCCGCGGCAACAGCGATGAGTTGATCGGCTCGCGCGCGGGCGGGATGACGTCGCGCACGATTGAGGTTCTCGATCAGCGCGGGATTGCTGATCGATTCCTGTCGCAAGGATGGACGGGCCAGATCGGGCACTACTCAGGGATTTCGATCGACATCAGCGACTTGCCCACCCGGCATAACTATGGGTTGGGGCTGCCGCAGTACCGCATCGAGGGCATCCTGGCCGACTGGGTGAGCGAGTTGGGGGTGCCGATCTATCGCGGCCGCGAGGTGAAAAGTTTCACCCAAGACGACGCTCGTGTCGACGTCGAGATCTGCGACGGCCCGCCGCTACGGGCCGCATATCTTGTCGGGTGCGACGGAGGACGCAGCGTCATCCGCAAAGTCGCCGGCATCGAATTCCCGGGGTGGGATCCATCGATGAGTTGCCTGCTCGCTGATGTCGAGATGGACGATCACCCGCCGTGGGGCATGCACCGACACGGCGGATTTCATTCATTCTTCAAACTCGAGGATGGCGGGCCGGTTCGGGTCATGGTCGCCGAACCGCATCTCGAGCAAACCGGTGAGCCTACCTTGCGTGAACTCAGGGATGCGCTTATCGCCGTTCGCGGAACCGATTACGGAATACGCAGTGCCATCTGGGTTTCCCGGTTCACCGATGTGACGCGACAAGCGGCGTACTACCGGGACAGGCGCGTGCTTTTAGCCGGCGACGCCGCGCACGTGCACTTCCCGGTCGGCGGGCAAGGCCTCAACACCGGTATCCAGGACGCGGCGAACCTGGGCTGGAAGCTGGCCCAGGTCATCAACACGACCTCGCCGGAACGCCTGCTGGACACCTACCAAGACGAGCGGCACCCGGTCGCCGCTGGTGTGCTACGCAACACCATGGCCCAAACCGCGCTCATCGCCCCCGGCGAACGTCTCGACGCGTTGCGCGACACCGTATCTGAGCTGCTGAACATGGACGAGCCGCGCAAGCGAATCGCCGCGATGATGACTGGTCTCGACATTCAGTACGACCTCGGCAACGGACACCCACTACTCGGGCACCGGATGCCTGATCTCGACCTCCTCACCCCCACTGGTCCACTGCGACTATTCACACTTCTCCACGACGCCCGTGCGGTGCTGCTCAACCTCGGCACGCCTTGGGATTTCGACATCTCTTCGTGGGCACATCGGGTGAAAGCCATCGACGCCGAGTACGCCGGGCCGTGGGAAATTCCCGTTCTGGGCGAAGTAACAGCCCCCGAAGCCGTATTGGTTCGACCCGATGGATACATCGCCTGGGTGGGAGATGGCACCGATACGGGCCTGCACGCGGCCCTGACTACGCGGCTCGGGCTCAAGGAAAATTGAGAGTCAATCGATGGTGGGCGGCATAACTGCTTCGCCGGCCCCCGGGTCATAACCGGGGAAGACTTCATTTCTGCGAGAACTCGGGGGAGTCGCGCGGCGATCTGTAGTGGCGGGGTCTCCGCCAGCGCCGAGCCGGACCGGCGCAGCCGTTCAGCGCGCGATGTCGCTGTCGTCGGCGACAATCAACGGCAGTCGAAACAACAGGTAGGAGGACGGGGTCGTGGGTGCACTCGATGCCAACCCAGCTGACCTGTTGCGGTTCGCCGACGCCTATTCCGAGCTGGCCACGCGTGCGGCACAGATTTCCCCGCAGGCAGCCCAGGAGGTGCAGCGCATCGCCGACACCCACGGCCTGATGGGTTATCCCACCGCGGTCGGGATCGCTGCGGGACTCGCGAAGGCGGAAGGTCCGCTGCAGGCGAAGGTCGACGACTTCGACGCGTATGCGCAGCGGTTGACTGAACACGCCGCCACCTACACCACCGCCGACGGCAGCGGGACCGCGAAACTCGACGGTCTTGACTTCGATCCCAGCAACCCTCCACCCAACGGACACACCGGCGATGTCCATGAAGCGGGCTTCGGAGAGCGCGGGCCCGGCATCGACGGAGGACCGGTTCCCCTGGACACCGGTGGTGGCATCGAGTTTCACCGGCGCTGGACCGATAAAGATCTGTTCCCTCACCCGCCCTCGGCGGCCGACATCAAGCAGGACAGCGTTGGTGACTGCTACTTTGACGCCACGATCGGGGCGATCGCGGAGGCCAACCCTCAGTGGATCAAAGACCGGGTCCATTTCGACGAGGACAACAACTCCTTTGATGTGACGTTGTGGAACGGCCATGCGTGGCAACACATTACGGTCACCCAAGACGACATCCAGACCGATATCGACCATCACGGAGCCAGTTGGTTGGATAACGGGCAGCCCAATGCGCCGTTGTGGCCCAGCGTGATGGAGTCGGCGTACGCGAAAATGCAATGCCCTGGCGATGACCTCGGACATGCACTCGATTACGGGATCGGGCGCGGCGGCTCAGCCCCAGATGCGTTGCAGGCGTTGACCGGTAACCGCGGGGTGAGTATCGACCCGCGGGAGGTGTGGTGGACCAATCAGCACATCGATCAGTCGATTTCAGGGGCGCTGGCAAGTCATCAACCGGTGACGATCTCGACCACCCCCACCGGTGGCCCACTGCTGAACACTCACGTCTACATCGTCGAAGGCATCAGCGGCAGCGGCAGCGACGCCCAGCTGACGCTGCGTAACCCCTGGGGAAACAACCCCAACGATCCGGGGAACCCTCTGATTCAGGTTCGGCTTGGCGATGTCATCGGCTCCGGACCGACCGGCAAGTTCGGCGGGCTAGGAACCCATCCAACGTTCAATGTCAACATTGGAGAACTGGGGAAATGAACCGTTCAACAAAGCTATGGGCTTTGGCGGCAACCACATTGGTCATCATCGCGGCCGCAGCATATATCGGGGCGCAGTATGTGTTCGCGCACAAGCCGTCCTCGCTGGCCAGCCTGCCCGAGTATCCGTTCGTCGGCTCCGCCTACCCACTCGATGCCGTGCCCGGGCCCGAGCGTGCCCGTGCCGAAGCGGCGTTGCGTCAATTCGCCGCCGGTGTTGAGCCCGGCTACCGGCCGACCGCGGAACGGTTTCTGGCGAGCAAGGGCGACTTCATCTGGGACGCAGTGCGTAACAGCGTTGGCGGCTACCTGTCCGCAACGAGCTTGCGGGTTCACAACGCGGGGCAAACCAGGCCCAATGGTGAGGACCTTGCATTCGTGGTGTGGTCGCGCACCAACCGGTTACAGCGGTGGTTTAACCCCACCCAGATCCTGGCCGTCGGCTCTCAAGACGCCCTGCAGCCCGCAGCGCCCGGCGACCAAGTCCACGTCTACGCCTACTTCGACCTCACACCGGAGCGCGCATGAGCATCGACCAAGATCGGATTGACCAGGACGACGCCTACTGGCTTCGCATGATGGGCACCCGGTGGTCACAGCCGGAGCTGTCTGCCGGCGACGTCGCCGAGCTACTCGATATCGGTGACCCCGCAGACTTGCCGCGGCGCGCACCCCGGCTGCCCAGCCCGCAGCGTGAGCCTGGCGGTGCTCAACGGTGGTCGCACGCAACGATTTACAACTACATTCTGCTGCACCAACCAGAACTGCGGGACCGGGTCCCTCGGCTGTATCCGTTCACCGCGGCACTGGCCCCGGCCGCGTTCCTGTTCGGTCAGGTTGTCGACGGGATGGCCGTGCACGCGTGGCAGCCCGGCGATGGACGGGGCCCGATCGCGGTGGCCTATGCCGGACACGAGCAGCACGAAAACGAGCTCTATCCGCTCGCCGCACCGTTGTTGGCGCGCCTGCCGTGGGCCACGGCGGTCTACCTACCGGAAATGTCGACCCACAGGGCCAACGACGGCGGTTCAGCGCCCTACGTCGCCGTGGCAGACCGCCATCATCGCGTGGCCACCTGCGGCTGGTTCGAGGTGGCCGGGCTCCTACGGGTCGACCTCCCGTGGTGGCCGCCGGCGTTGCGGAACGTCGACGCGATCGCGGCCTGGCAGCCGGGTGCCCCGGTACAGCGCATCCGAGCCCGGGTGGGAGATGGCCCGGATCCGCGACGGCTGGCAGCTCTTGTCACCACCGACACGACGGAATACGTGAGCTCTCTGGTGGGCCGTGCGATCGAGTACCTCAACCGGGACGCGGCATCGGGATGCATCGGTGATCAGGATCGCCAGCAGATACCCGCCCGGCCCGGTCTGCTGCATGCCGCGGTAGCCGATGTCGACCTCAGCCGCCCGGCAGTGCAGATCACCAAGGCGGAGGTGGCGGTGCTGCTGCACCAAGTCTGCGACGATCCCGCGATCGCCGAGGACATGCTCAAGCTGCTTGTGGGTCATAGCCCGATCTCCGACGTTCTTGCGATCCCCATCGCTTCCAATCCGTTGGCACAGGAATGGATCACCCGCCTCGAGCCTGCTGATGGCCGCGAGCTCGGGTTCTGGCGGGCGCGGGCCAACCGCGCCGCCGCGGCGGACATGATGACCTACCGGGACCCGTTCAATCCCCACTGCTGGGTCATGGCGAGCCGGGACACCATCTACTCGACGGTGGGGCGATCGGTCCCGGCGACTGGCCAACTGACCGAATTGTTCTACGAGCGCGACGGCGGTATGTTCCGCGACTCACGGGGCGCGGTGTGGCCTTTGCCCGCAACAGGTTTCGGAGTGACAGACACCGGGCCTAGCGGCGGCAGAGCAGGCAAGCAGACGTTGGTGCAGATCCTGACGAACTTGATTCTGGACGCCAGCGGCGACATCACACGCTACGAGGTGCCCTACAGTCCCACCTCGCCGTTGGCGCAGCTGGTCGCTGGCACGAAGCCGCCGTTGGTGATCAGACCGGGCGACCCGGTCCTGGCGATCGAGAATTGGGGACGACACTGATGCTGCCTGAGCCACCGCAAACCTGGGAGGAAGCCAGGCCGTTGTTGCGGTCCATCTTGCGGCCGTCAACCTACGCCAGCTTGCGCCGACCTGGTGAGGCGGTCGCGTGGCGGCAGCCGGTGTCGGCGTTCGCACATGAGTTGGTGGCGCTGGACTTCCCGCAGGCGCGCCTCATCGTCACCGTCGCGAACACCAAGCAGTGGGGTGTGAGTTGGCGGGAGGCTTTCGCCGCCGGCCGAGACAATGTTGCAGCGCTTCACCCGGTGAGCACCGAGGTGTCGTGCACCGAGGCGCCGGCCTTCTACGACGTCGAGCAGGCGACCTACATCAGCTCGGCGATTCTGACGCCCGGGTGGCTGGCAGGGTTCGGCCGGCCTGAGGGTCCGCGCCCGGTGGCGTTTGTGCCCAGCGAAGACGTCTTGATCATCGGCAGCGACGACCCTGATGAGGGGGCGAAGTTCTTCGAGGTCGCCGAGAAGATGTATTGCGAGGCCGAAAGACCGGTCTCCCCAGAGGGATTCACCGTCCACGGCGGGCGGCTGGTCCCCTTCGACAAGGCCGGTCCGCATCCGTTAAGACGGTTGGCAGTGCGGGCGCGCACGTGCGCGGCGTTTCGCCAATACGAGGAACAGACCGAGTTCTTGAAGCAGGCCTACGAGGATGACCTGGTCGCGGTGTATGTGGCGGCCGCGCAAGTCATCGAAACCGGGCACGGCCTGGCCTCGGCCACCGTGTGGGGTGAAGGCGTGACCTACGACTTACCCGAGGTCGACTACATCGTGTTCATCGACAACAACCACGAGCAGTTCCTGGTGCCCTTCTCGGTGGTCGTCGACGTGGTCGGGATCGCGCCAACCTCGGCGGTGTTCCCGCGGCGCTATCGGGTCTCCGGGTGGCCCGAACCAGCACTGATGGAGTACCTGCGCCTGCACGCCGTGCCGCTGAATGCGCCCTGAGCGCCGCGTCGGCCGACGACGGTTCTACCGGCCACGGTCACCGATAGGTGATCCGGGAAGCCCGGGCGGCTGGTGGGTCAGCGCGCCGTGCGGTCGTCCGAGTAACGGCATCAGAAGTGGCGGCGAACCACTGCCCAAAATCCAGTTAAACCAAGCAAGCACACCGACACCGCGCTAAACAATGCGCCGAAAAAAATTCCGGCAACGATCTCACCGGCCGCGTAGCCGACCATACCTCCGGTCGCACAACGGATCACAGAAGCTACGACAGTGCTGACGCCAAGCAGTCCCGCAGTCAGCCATAGCCCATAGACGACACCACGCCGTCGCTGGCCCTCCGACGTCGCAGCCGCACGGTAAATAAACGAACCGAGCAACATACACACCGCCGAAGAAGCCATCAGAAGCTCAAAGACAGTCATGCCAAGCATCATCCTCTCGCGGTACGACATTCATCCTCGAAGGCGGCCGGCGACGCAGCACGCTGTGGTTGATGCCGCGCATCGGGCTAGGTGGGCGCCCGCGGGGCCGGTAGCATCGAATCCGCTGGTCGAGTCGTCAAGGAGGTGTGCCCCGTGGAACGTAGAACGCCGAAGAAGGTCGTGGTCTCGAAGGCTGCGGTGAAACGCTCTGCGATGCGCGCTGTGAAGGCGTCGGCCAAGTTGGAGGGACGGGTCGTTCCGGCCGGCCACCAACGATCGGCCGCAGCGCAGGCCTACCTCGCAAAGCAGCAGCCGCCGACGCGCTGATGCCCCTTCCGCTCATCGAGGGCCTGGGCGCGGCGCTGGAGGATCTGCGACGCCTATCCAGAAGACGCTGGCTCCGGTGTGGGTAGCCACACCTGGGGTCTGAGCGGGTGGATTCCGACTAAAATTCGTCCGGATCGTTCCGACGGAAACGGTCGCTCGGGTCGGTACTTCGTAGGTAGGTGCCTAAGAAGGGGCACCGTTGATCTCATGGAAGGACCACACAGCCGATGACCGAGCATCAGGACACCACCCCCGAACCGACATCCGAACGGCGTGGCCGGGTGGGCGCGATCACCCGCGCGGCTATGGCCGTGGCCGTCGGCATCGGCTACGGGTATTGCACCCACGATGTCGGCCAGGCCCTCACCGCTACCGGTGTGGCGCTGAGCTTGCTGCGCGAGACCTTCGGGCGGCCGTCGCGGTGAGCGCGGACTCCTGCCTGGTGTCCCGCGTGCGTGCCACACTTATGCCATGCCCGGCAATCGCACCAGGGTGAGCACAACGGTGGACGCCGATCTGCTCGCCAGCGCGCGCACACTGCGGGCCGGCGCCAAGGACCACGCCTTGTTCGATGAGGCCCTGGGGGCGCTCCTGGCCGCCAACCGGGCCGCCGAGGTCGACGCGAGCTACGCCGCCTACGACGAGCACCCGGCCGACGAGCCCGACCAGTGGGGCGAGGTCGCCGACTGGCGCCGGTCTGCGGGTCGAATATGACCCTGCCGGCGCGCGGTGAGCTGTGGTGGTGCGAGATCCCCGGCTCGGGCGCGCGGCCTGTCGTGGTGCTGTCCCGTGATGCGGCGATTCCGAAGTTGCGGCGTGTGCTCGTGGCGCCATGCACGACGACGGTGCGGGGACTGGCCAGCGAGGTGGTGCTCGACCCGAGTGGCGATCCGGTGCCCCAGCGTGCGGCGGTGAATCTGGATCTGGTGGAAAGTGTGCCGGTGGCGGCGCTGGGGACGCGGCTGGGTCGGCTAGCGGATTCGAGGATGGCGGCGGTGTGCGCCGCGTTGATCGTGGCGGTGGGCGGCCGTTGATTCAGCGGCGCCGGCGGCGTTCGGTGTCGAGGTCGACGACGTGCTGATGCTCGATGCCCCCGGCTGCGGTGGCGGTCTGGTGTTCGGCGACGGCGGCGGCGATGCGGTCAGCCATCTTGCTGATCATGTCGTCGGTGATGTAGACCTTGGCAGCCTGGCGGCCGATGCGCACGAGGCGGGCGACGTGGTCGAGGTCGTCAGAGATGTCCTGGCGGGCGGTGTCCTCGCTGACGGTGAGTCCGTGCCGGTCGGCGAGCAGGGAGACCAGCAGCGCGGCGCGGTCGTCGAGCCAGGGGGAGCGGCGTGCTTTCGTCATCGTGGCTGAACCGTACCGGCCGAGGGCGGCGCCGCGCGCCGTTCGGGTACTAGCAGTGCTCGCGCGTGATGGAGGCCATCGCACGGTTGCAGCGGGTCCTGGTGGCGCCGTGCACGACGACGGTGCGCGGGCTGTGCCAGCGAAGTGGTGTTGCAGCCCGAGGATGAGCCCGTGTCCCGTCCCGGGGCGGTGAACCTGGATCTGGTCGACTGCGTTCCCGTCGTCGCGCTGCATGCCCGCCTGGGGCGACTGGCTGAGGAGCCGATGCGGACGGTGTGCGCGGCGCTGGCTGTCGCTGTGGACTGGCGGGCTTGAGAAAAGGACGCTGCAATCGGCGCGCAAGTGTCGCCTGGTGTCACAGTTATCGGGGAGAATCGGGGCTAGTTGTTGGATTGATCCAGGTAGGAGACGTGGTGTGGCTGAGTTAGACGCCAATCCGGCTGATTTGGTGCGCTTCGCTGACGCCTATTCGCAGTTGGCGCACCGTGCGGCGCAGATTTCGCCGCAGGCCGCCGACGAGGTGCAGAAGGTGATCGACACCCACGGACCGATGGGCTATCCCACCGCGGTCGGGATCGCGGCCGGTCTGGCCAAGGCTGAAGGGCCGGTGCAGGCCAAGGTTGCTGATTTCAACACCTACGCCCAGCGGCTCACTGAGCACGCCGACACCTACACCCGGGTCGACGGCCAGGACGCACAGCGGTACAAGGCAGCGGACTTCTCCACCGATCTGCCCGGTACTGGGCAAGGCAAAGACTCCCCGGCCACGCCGTTGGACTCCAAGACGTGGAAGCCCGGCGACAAACGCCACATGCCTTACATCGCAGGCAAAGGCGGAAAGGGGCCGCCGAACACTGCCGATGCGCCGCCGTGGGTTGATATCTACGACAGGACCAAAGATCCTGATCAAGTTCCGCACAGTTTCGTGCGCTCCGATGAGATCCCCGGGGTGAAAGTCCTGCCGCCCAATCAATTAGGCCCGGCGCCGTTCTATGACGAACATGGCAACGAGATCCAATACGTTGAGCTGACCCCGAAGTCGGGGGTGTGGGTGCCGCAATCGGATTTCCCTGGCGCCAAGATGTATTCGCCGGGTGTTACGCCAAACCCTTTGCCGCCCTACGGGTATGACGAATGGCTGCCGGGCTCAGGGATCTATCTGTGGCATGGAGATATGGTTCCCGAGCCGTATAACCCGCATAGCATGCTGCCCGGGCAGACCACACCGCAATAACGCGCGCCCCTTCCAACCCTCCTGGGGGCGGGGAGGTTTTTGTCAGCTACGGCCCTGGGTGTGCGTTCGCCCAAAAGCACGCCCCAGTAGCGATTTTCGGGCGGCGGCCTCGGCGGCGGCACGAGTACGGCGTTGCGCGCGAAGGTCTCGGTCGAAGCGGCGGCGCAGGATGCGTTCTTCGCGCCAGCTGTGTTCGCTGTTGATCAGCCGGCTCATCTGAGTGTCGGTGAGGCTGGCAAGATCGCCGGCGCTATCGTGGGCGGCGATGACGATGTCGCCGCGCAGCAGGGGCACCTCGTGGGCGGTGAAGCGGGTGGTGGCCAGCAGCAACCCCGTCGCCTGACGGTTGACCCGCAGCCACGGGCTGTGACTGAACCAGAAATCGAGCACGCCGTCGCTACTGGTGAGCACTTGCAGTCGATCGCCGCGGACCAGGTCGGCGATGTCGGCCACACACCAAGGCTCGATCTTGTACAGCTCTTCGTTATGGCTGGCCAGAAGCGTAATCATGATCTTGGATCCTTCGCTACTTTCCTTCAGGTCGAACCTCGGACGGGGAGCGGTAGACAACAGATCGGCCGGAAAGAATTGCGGCGCAGACTAATCGCATTCGTCTAAATTCGGATGGTAACAACCCGAGCGGACACCGTCGGTCGATCAATGACCGATGGCTGCAGAGGCCCTATAAGGTACTCGTTTGCCCGGTGAGTTTTGGTGACGCGAGTGCGGGCCGGGCCGCCGCCAATGCCATGGCTCGATAGCCGGATACGACTGCGCGGTCTCCCGCTTTCCGCTTAGATCGGGTCCATGGATCTTGATCGGCTCCGTGACGGAGATGTCACAAGTCATCGCCGTATTGACGCTGATCTTGGGGTACTCGGGCGCCACCTCGTCGTCATCTCAGGGATAGCTTGTCCGAACTGGAAGATCAACGACGATAACCGCCATGCGGACAAGTGCGTTCTTCATCTGCGCGAGCGGGTCGACGACATAGAAGGCACGCCCGCGGTGTTCGTCGGATTGGCGAGCGTCGCCAATGGGGAATCGGAATACACCTTCGCCACCGACGCCGCGACCGTCGACGTGGACGACGCCGGCGAGCTTGTGCTCCATACTGACCTCGTCCTCATCGGTGAGTGGTCGGCGCTTTCCCGTTTCAGCTACCAGATCGTGCTGACCACACGCAAAGTGGTCGCGGAGATCTCAGGCACCATCTCGTGGCCGACACAGTGGTTCCGGCCGCCTACACCGGATCCCGCTGGCGTTTCGGGAATCTTCACCGTGGTGGCCAATAGGCGGGAGATTACCGAAAAAAATAGTGGCCCCGGGCAATTCGGTGAATTCACTGAGGTGCTCACACCGATTACGCCTGGGGAGATTGTTTCTGTGAGCATCGATGAAGAAACCACCCGGGCTGTATATCGAATCGTCGAACCTCCCAAGGGGCTCGAACTGAAAGTCACCGTGGCACAAGATGGCAGCCTCGGCGACGGTGTCCTATTCGATGCACCACATGGCGACCTCGTGACCCTCACCGTCGCCCAGCCGACGCGCTCCGACATCGACTTCACCGCTTCTTTGAAGAAGAAGCTGGGATGACTGCACCGCTTATCCCGCCAGAATCGCAGGTCCTGCGCATACCAGTCGCCGGCCCCTACCCGTATAACACTCTCGCGTACGTCCAGTATCTCGTGACGAGGGAAGATCTTGAGAGCCTTACGATTTCCATCGCGGCCGGCCAGATTGTGCGCGAGACTTTTCGTTCTCCCAGCCCACTCATACTGCACGGATTTGACTCGACAGACCAGCGCCAAAAGCGCGTAGAGCACTCCTCGACGGCAGTCTTGACGTCCCTGGCGGCCAGCGACGCCGAACCCTTCACCGCCGCAGTCGACAGCATTGGGATTGACGCGCAAGTTGATGACGAGAGCGGCCAGGTGTTCTTCACGTTCTCGCAGGCGAAGCGGTATGTCTACAGCAGCCCTTTTTTCGACAAGCAACTTAACTTCGCGATCCGGTTCAGCAGCTGGGTGCTGCTCTACGAGCCGCGCCCCGAGGGGCCCGACGAACGGGACAAAGCGCGCAACCTACACGCCCGTGTGCCCGTTGGGCCGCCCCCTGTGAAGCACTTTGGCGACGTCGGCGGGCAATGACATCGCCGTTATCGAATCAGCTGGCCGGCCGTAGGCTCGACCCTGCACAACTGTCCGTTGTGCCTAGCCAGAAGCGTGATCATGCTTCTCTTCTGCGTTGGTAGGTGTGACCCGAGCGCGCCGCGTCTACCCGAACGTATCGCCTGTTAGGCCGCTGTGCGCCATTGTGGGCCATCGAACGGCGAAGGCCCGCGGAGTACTCCATCCAGGCGCAGCAGGAGCCGCAAATGCGGGTTGGTCTCCGGAGGGTTTGCCTGCACGACGCTTAGACGCGCTTGGCCGCCGGAGATCACTGCGCTGACGTAGTCGATCAGGGGGTCGGGCACGTACCCCAAGTGCAGGTCGCGGTGAGTGATCCTGATGGCCGATGGGTTCACCGGGTTGTCGGGTACACGCTGTAGTCCCAGCACGGTGTCGCGTGTCAGCGCCGAAATTGCGCGGCTGGCCTCATCAGTGCAGTAACGGATGCCGTGCGCCAAGAACCGCGCCTCGGTGCGCCCCCTGGCCTGGTCAATCTGTGGTAGCGCAATGAGTTCGATCGTGTCGCCCTCTCGATATCCGCCCGAGGCGGTGAGAATCTCCCACGAATCAGCGTCTTCAGCCAGGTTCAGGCTCGCCAAGTACTGTGGCCTGTCGGCTCGCTTGGCGCCGATGACGCGCTCGGCGAACGCGGAAAACAGGTGGGCGCGACGATAGCGGCGGCCGACGTCGCTGAAGCCGATCAGCGGCACAAACGACGGATGCCGCACTGCCGCCTGCAAATACGCGAACTCGAAGGTTCCGTCGACGAGTTTGTCGAGGAAGCCTATTGCCCGATACGTGCCGTCAGGGTCGCGTCGGGTCACGATGAGCCGCGCCACCGTTGCGGGAGTCCGGATCCCGTTGGTGCGAATCAGAAGACCGCTATGCGCCATCGATCAGCCGCCTCCGATTCACTGCGAGAACTTCGGTAACAAACCTACGGGTTACCTCTGACATGTCGGGTATTGATTGCACGATATCTTCGCATGCATGGTCGCTGACCTGCGATATTTGCCGCATCCAGTGGGCGCGCGCCGGTGGGCTTGCCGCCTGAAGCGCATGCAACCCCAGCTCGACCAGTGTCAGCGGGCCTGAGTCAGGAAACCGAGAGGCTTTCCCGCGTCGGGACCATGTTTCGATGCCCTCCTCGAGCGCCCGCGCGTGCAGGGCTTCGCCGTACCCGCTGCCCAGGGCACTGCCGTGATCGAAGCTGTGGGCCAGGCGCATGACGCCGCTCGGCGCCTGGACCAGCGCCCAGTTGTAGGCGTGACGGTCGGTATTGACGATCCAGGCGTCCAACACGAGGTAGCCGACGAATACGTCGAACGCCGGCCACGCCTCGTACGGGGTTTCCGGTGGCCCGCTCAGCCCGGCGAGCGCCTGCGCGATCGCGTCCATGGTGTGTCCGTGGCCAGTGTCGGCGTCGAAGGCGTCGTCGAATTCCTCAAGCCGACTCGCTCCTGCGCTGAGCACCCACCCACTCGGCCGCACATCGCGGCTGATCGAGCCCCGGACCGGTCGGTGATCGCTGAGCTGCACCGACAGGGCCAATTCCGTTGTCGCGGCCGGCACCGTCATGAGGTGGGCCAGTTCGAATGAGATCTTCTCCGCCCAGTCGTCCCCTCGGACCAGCACGTCGGGCGTGTCTCCACGCTGTTGGCGCTGTGTGGAGAGCAACAACTCCTTGGTTCGGCGCGGCTTGAACAACCACTCTCGGCCCGCGTACGGGCTGCGTTCGGGGGGAATGAACCACCGCTTGCTTTCATCACCACCAGGTTCGCGTTCACCACGCACCCATCCCGCCCCGGCGAGGTCGACGACGGTAAATGCCACAACCCAGCGTAAACACCCATACGAGCGGGCAGGGTCAACAACGCCGGCGACAAGCACGGGGGTCTCCAACCGTGGGCCGCGGCTCAAATGAACCCCCGCGAGCGCTTTTAGCCGCGGTCCTTGTCGGTAATCGCCTGCAACGCAGAGTGATAACGGACGATCTGCATGCGCACCAGGTCGAGTTGCTGCAGTGTGGCCGCCAGCGTAGTGGTGGTGTTCCCGTAGGTCGCATAGCTCGTGGCGCCGAGGAGATCGACGCCAAGGGGCTCAGCCGGGTGGTCGCGGGCCTCGGTGATGTCGTTGCGGATCGCCTCGAGCTCGACCTCGACGCGCGCGATCAAATCCGCCGCGCGTTGCAGGTGTCGGTCGCGCTGCCGCAGCACGAGCTGTCGGCAGTGCTGCCAGGTGGGCACATTGGCCGCGGGCAGGTAGGCGTGTCCGCGGGCAGATCTCAGCGCTTGCGGCAGCAGCTCATCAGCGATCAGCAACTGCAGCGTGTCAGCGCTGATACCGCAGAGTTTCGCGGCCTCGGAGAGCTTGAGGCCTTGCGGCTCTTGAGGATTGGTCACTGGTCAGCGGCCTTTGCGTAGTACGTGCACCCGGGTTTTCGGGGCGATCAGCGGAGCACCTTTGGGGCCCTTGATGTAGTCGCCGATGTACTTGGGTTTGCGCCAGCTGTGGTTGGGGCCCCAGGCCTGCTGGCGCCAGTGGCCCGCGACGGGGAAGCGGTGGTTGTAGGTGCGGCCGGGCTCGGCGCCGGGTTCATAGGTGGCTGCTCGGGCACGCAGGTCGACGATCGTCACGGTTGAGGGTTCTCGCGGCGGTCGCTCTGGGGGCTGGTGATCATCTTCGATGTCAGCCGGTTGGGGCTCCGGGGGTCGAGGAGATCCGATGGTGCGGGTTTCGGCGACGTTGGCTTGGGCCATGAGTAACCAGGCCGCTCCTACGACGCTGACGAAGGGGTGCGCGCTTTCGGTGTTGTTGGCTTCCTCAGTACGCGGGACGTCGGGTTTGGCCATGATGGTTTGCGCTGCCCAGACCGGGGAGGTGGTGTCGGCGAGCCGTAACACCTCAGGGTTTTGGTCCTCGCGTGAGAACGGCACCAATTGGAGCAGGCCATCTGGTCTGCTCCACCACCACACGCCGTCCCAGGAGATGTCGATGATGGTGGCGACGTCTGGGGTGAGGCCTTGGGCGATGTAGGCCGGGTTGTTCAGCCCGGCCTCCACCGCGTCGGGTTTGAGTGTTCCCGAAGGGACGGTGCCCGCGGATTTCGCCCAGCACAGCATGCCGGTGGGAGCCGGTAACGCGGCTGCCGGTGTCCATTCCGGTAGGGATTGGGCAGCATCCAAAACGACGTCGACCATGTCGCGGGCGACCCAGTAGAGCTCCGCGGTGCGCAGGGCCTGGGCTTCGGCTCTGATGATGGGGGCGGTGTCGGCGAATCTCGCGATCAGACGTTGGATCCTTTTCGCCGTGGCGATGTCGTGCGCTGAGGCATCCGGCGGTGGTGGGACCTTGTACTGGTCGAATGAGATCTCCGCTGTGGCCTCGAGCGCGCTGCACCACTGCCGGCGGATGATCGGAACGCTCGTCGCCGCCCAGGGCGCGCCGCGCCGCCGGCTCATGGCAGCTCGGGGACTGAGTCGATGCGCCTGCTTTCCGCGGCGCTGACGATCAGGCACTTGATGTGGGCGAGCCGCATGCCAAATATTCTGCGACACCATCCGCCCCGGCCGGGCGGCACCTATCGACATTGTGTGGCACGGACGGCGAAGAGATCGCGCGCTCAGTCGCTCTGGCAGGCCGCAGCCGCGGCCGCGCGGTCTTTGACGGTGATCGGCAGCTGGTACTTGACGGTGACGGTGAGATAGCGGATGACGTAGGGGCATTTGTCGATCGCGGGTAGCCATTCGGACAGGGTGGAGTCGCCTTTGCTGCTGTTGGCTGAGCTGGATACCGCGACGAGTTCGGTCATGTCGTTGGCGAAGATCCGGCGCTGCTGCAAATCCCATTGGGCCGCACCTGCATTCCAGGAAGCCCGCAGCGGCACGATGTGATCGACCGCCACGTGTTTGAGGTCGACGATTTGCCCGGTGTAGGGATCGGGCTCTAGCCGGCCCGCGATGACCTTGCAGTTCCGCGTTCCCGGCTTGTATTCGATGTCGTGTAACGCGGTGTGCAGCAGGCGGTTGCGGGTGTCGCAGCCGGTGTGATCGAGGGGATCGTTCCAGGCGGGGCCGAACACGCAGCCGTGTCCTTTTCCGCATCCGCGGTCATACCCGGGTGCGGGGTTTATCTGGTCGACGATGCGTACCTGTGCGAGTAGGCCGGCCACGGAGCCAGTCGCCCGCGGCGGCGCCGCTGGGCCGGCTTGGCTGACACCGAGGTGGGCGCAGCCGACAGTGATCGCCGCGGCCGCAGCCACGGCCCACCGGCTGGCGCGGTGCCTTCGGGTTGTGGTCTCGGTGGCGTGCACGTTGCCGACCGTAACGCCGTCTCATGACAGGGCGATCAATTCGTCCGTCGGCACAGCGCGGTTGCCCCTTGGGGCGTCGAGCTGTTGCGTCGGTGATGTCGGTTCGGTCGTCGATAATGGGCTGGTGTCTGAGCCTTTGCACAGTAGTCGGCAGGCGCCGAAACTGCCTCCCGCGCGAATCCAAGATCTGACGATGTTGGTTCGAGTTCCTGGCCGGCCCGAGGCGATCCGCGCGTTCACTGATGCCGAGCACGCTCTCGCCGAGCACTATGCCTCCCAAGAAGGGGGCGTGATTACCACGCTCGGGAGTGACTGACACTGCTATACGCGGCGGACGCCACGATGGGTGAGCATGAAAGAGGTGGGCGGTGGATCGATTTCAGCCGCGCGGTGTTCGAGTTCGCGTGCGTTCTGGCTGCCACGAAGTCCGACGGCTGGCCGGATGATCCGTGGGAATTCTGGGAGAAGCCGTGGCATTGGGACAACGCGCATGCGCTGTGGGAAAGGCTCGGCAAGCCGCGGCGGCCCCACCCGAGGTGGGCCCGTTTCGTTCACGCGGTGGACACCCATGGCGAGGTTGCGGCACTTGCTGAGCTGGAGGAGTCCGGCGCGCTCACTCCGCTGTGGTGGGAGAACGACAGTGAGTGGTCGGCCTTCGCGGCTGCTTTTGCAGCGGCGGGTCACCGCTACGTCGCCGCGGCGCCGTTCCTGGGCGAGGGCGACACCGGCCTGGTGTTTCGCTGGGTCTTCGACGAACCACATAGAGCCTGGGTGGAGCTCGGCCGGCCCCGGCCACATGCGCGTGGCTGGGCCGAATTCGTGATCGGGTGGAGGTTCGTTGAGCCGACATCTCGAAATGACTGACGGGAGGTGGCGCCGGTACGATCGACGCGAGCGGTTCTTCCGAGGCGGCGATGACGCCCCGCGGAGCGCTCGGCGATGGCTATCTTGTAATGGCGCTCGAAAGCTCCCCTTCAGCATCAACTTTCGTGAGGATTGCTGTGCGCGACGAATTGTTTTCCGGCTTCAGCGAAACCGGGTGGGATGAGGCACCCTGGGATGCCGAACCCAGGTTCACTGCCGACGAGCTGCAGATTCTGCTCAATCCGACGCTATCGGCCGCGGAGGCCGCCGAGCGCGTCGGCTGCGTGGTGCGCGACGTTCTTCGGCTGCGCCGAACAGCCTAAAAGCAACAGGCTGACACCCGTGACTTTCAGCGCTGTTCTGAATCCCTGTGTGGCAGTGAGTCGCTTGCGCCTGATGCTGCGCGCATGAGGACGTCGGTGGCAACGACGAGGTCACCGCGTTGTTCGACGAGGCCGTTGCGGCGCAGCTGGCCGAGGTAGGTCGAAAAGGTGCCGCCACTGACGCTCACATCGGCTGCCTGGGCGATCTGATCTCTGGTCAACCCGTTCGGGTAGGCGTCGATGGCTGCTTGGAGCATTCGCGCCGCTCCGGCGCGCAGGATGCCGAGGTAGTGCTGCTGGAGCTCTTGGGCGGTCATGGGTTTGGGCCGGTGGCCGACGTATTGCCAGCCGGCCTCGGTCAAGGTGAACCCGGTGGCGTTTTCATCGATGAGTCCTGCGCGGCGCAGTTGTCCGAGGTAGGTCGACCAGGTGCCGCCGGTGTGCTTCATTCGCGCGACCGTGGCCCACTGGGATTTGGTGAGTCGCAGCGGGGCCATTCGAGCCAGCGCGGTGATCATGCGGTGCGCTCCGGAGCGAAACCGCAACGGCGCGTCACTGTTTGGTTCGGCCGGTTGGCCGAGGGTGGTGGGGGAGCATGGGTCGCCGTTGTGCTGTGCGGTGGCAGCGTTGGTGGGGCGTGGTTGGCTCGGGTGCTTGGGCTCGGCAGGCCGTGTCGAGGATGTGGTCTCGTGCGCTGGTGCGGTAGGCGGTGCCGGCGCGGTGGTGAGGGTGTGCAGTGCCGAGTTGATCAGTTCGGCCGCTGATCGCAGTGACTTGACGACGTGGGGGTCTTCGTGACGTCGTGTCTGAAGGTCGGTCAGTTGTGCGCGCAGTGTGGCGATTTCACTCTCGCGCTGCTCGAGGAGCTGCGCGGCGGCGGACGCCTGCTGGGTCGCCTGGTCTGCGCGTGCGCTGGCGGCGGCGAGTTGGCTGCGCAGGGACTGTATTTCGGCGTGAAGAGTGTGTGGGTCGTTGTGGTGGGCGCGTTCTCGTGTTGCGGCGATCTCTGCGCCGAGTTTGTCGAGGTCGATGTCGGCGCGTTTCTTCGGGACCACCCGTGTTTGTCCTGGCTTGGGTGTGGCGTGCGAATCGAAGGTGCTGAACATCGGAAACGTTGTGCGCTTGAGGATTCGGAGGAACCCGGGGCTCCACACCCATCCTTCGCCTACGGCCAGTGATGGCAGGGATGCTATGACTTGGCGGGCGGTGGTGTCGTCGTGGTCGGCGTTGACGTTGATCCAGTCTTGGACGGCTTTGATCGAGCGGGGTCCGGTCATGCGGAGCAGGATCACCGTCTCCATCAGTTCCAGTACGGATTTTGCGGTTTCTTGTGCGCGCTGACTGACCACTGTGAGGCCCAGGCCGCGGTGGCGGCCGCGTTTGGCGAGGTCTTCCATTGCACCCAAAAGTCGCGCGGTGTCGGCTGATACGCGCTGGGGGATGAGGACGTCGGCTTCTTCGATCACCACGTGGAGGGGGTCGCGGTTGCGGTGGTAGAGCCGTTCGGCGAATGCGGTGGCAAATGTGCGTGCTTGTGCCTTGCTCATGTGTGATAGGTCCAGCACGGCGGGGATCCGGTCGTCGACGATGAGGTCTGCGAGTAACTGGCCGGCGGTTGGTTCCAGGGGTACGTCGTGGTGGTCTCCGCCGAAGATGACGAAGGGCAGGCCTGGGCCCTTGCCGTCGGCGCTGGAGCGGATGCCCCACCAGTCGCCTTTGACGTCGAGTACGACCACTGGCAGGCCGGCGGTGTGCATGAGTTCGACGAGTCGGTGTGTGACGGCGGATTTTCCGCCGCCGCGGTTGGCTAGTACCGCGACACCGGCGGTCACGATTTCAGGTGGCAGCTGGACGCCAGGCGCGAGGTCGATTGCGCCTGGTCTTGTGGTGTCGGCCTGGGTGCTCATGCTGGCCTCATGGGGCGACGATAGCGCCGTAGAGCGACGTTGCGGCTTTTTACCTGACGCGGGTGGTGGCGGCTGCGACGAAGGCTGTGCAGGCGGCGGGGTCTTTGCGGCCGGTCGCGGATTTGAGGCGGCTGTTGGCGTCGACGCCGAATGGGTGGACGGTGTCGATGGCTTGGCCGACGTTGTCTGCGGCCAGGCCGCCGGCGAGGATGACCGGCAGCGGGTGGAGGCGTTCGACGATGCGACGGCTGGTGGTCCAGTCGTGCGTGAGGCCGGTGCCGCCCAAACGGGTTTCGGTGCGGCTATCGAGCAGGAGCGCGTGGGCGGCGGTGGCTGCTTCGTCGGCTTCGTCGATGCTCTGCGAGCCGGTGATGTGCACGGTGCGAATAATGCGGCGGTGTGCGCGGTGGCGCCAGAGTTCGCGCGCGGCAGTGGCGGTCAGCTCGCCGTGGACTTGGATGGTGTCGACGCCGAGGAGGTCTGCCACTTCGCAGATGCGGGAGGCCTCCGTGAGGTGGGTGACCAGCACCGTGGAAACGAACACCGGGGTGGCCGCGGCGAGGTGTTGGGCTTGTTCGATGTCGAGTTCATCTTCGCTGAGGTGTGTGGTGCCAACGATCAGTCCTATTGCGTCGGCGCCGGCGGTGACCGCGGCCGCCAGGTCGTCAGTGGTGCCGATGCCGCAAATCTTCACGCGCACAGCAGGATTCATGGCGGCGGGTAGTTAGTCGCGTTGGGCGCGTATGTAGAGGAAGAACGGTTGGGTGTTCAGTGCGTGGAGCAGCTCGGCGTCGATGTCAGCGGTGGGCTGGATCTGTGGTTCTTCGACGGTGTCGATGCTGAAGCCTGCGCGTCGGAGTTCACCGAAGATGCTCGATAGGGGCCGGCGGTATGACTGGGCTGTCACCTCGAGGCCACCCCAGTTCCACACCTCGCTGACCAGCTGCGTGCGGTGGTAATCCGCGCGATCTGACAACAGCCATCCGGTGATGGGGTGGTGCATGGAGAAGACCAGCGTTCCGCCGGGCTTGAGGCAGCGGTGAAGCTCTCGCATCAGCGGAGCCCAGTCTTGGATGTAGTGCAGGACTAGCGAGGCCACGACGACGTCCACGCTGGCGGGTGGGGCGATGTCGGTGGGCTGGTCGAGGTCGACGAGTTCGAACTGGGCCGCAGTGCCGAGCCGTTGACGGGCGAGCTCGATCATTTGCGGCTCGGCGTCAACGGCGAGGACCTCGGCGGCTCGTTGGACCAGATGGGTGGTCAGGCCGCCGGCGGCGCATCCCAGTTCGAGAACGTGTTTTCCGCTCAAATCGCCGGCCAGTTCAAGGATGGTGGGCCGGTCGTATTGGTTGTTGACCGGATTCTTCACCGACCAGGCGGCGTAGGCGCTGGCGTGGTCTTTGAACAGCGAGGTGGCGGTCATTGGCTTCATCGTAAGCACCGCGGGCACCCAGTTTGCGCCAAGCGATGTCGCTTCCGGGCCTCTTCTCGTCTTTCGGAGTCGCGTCGAGTCGCGTGGTGAAGTCGCATAGAGTCGCTTTTGGCTTCTAGGCTGGCTTTGTGGCGAATTTGTTGAAGGCGCTTCTCGACGAACGTCACATGCACGCTTACTCCGAATTCATCGCTGAATATAAGCGCGTGGCCCGGGAATTAGACCTGCCCCGCAATGCCGTTCCGCCCACGAAATCGCAGTATTACCGCTGGGTCGGAGGTCAGGTGCGGACCCTTCCCCAAGGGCATCACTGTGTGGTGCTCGAGCAGATGTTCTCGGGCTGGACGGCCAAAGAGCTGTTCGGCCACGGACAGCCTCGCGGCCCATCAGTTGCAGTGGATGACGATGTGCTCGCCGGGATCGGGCCAGGCCTAGATCCTGCGCTGTTGGGAGGGCTCTGGGCGACGGGCTACCTGATCAGTGGCGGCTACCGGCACGTCGATCTGTCGACGGTCACCGTGCGGGGAGCGGGGATCGTGTCCCGCAACTATCCGCCGGCGCCGCGCTTTGAAGGTCATTCGGCCGGGCACGAAACCGATGTGACCGCACGGCTGTTCGGTCGACACCTGATGGGTCATTTCCGTAATCACAACGACCGCTACTTCTTTGGCTCGCTGCATCTTGTGATGCTGCCCGGTGAAACGATTCTCGACGGCTACTACACCGGTTTTCTCAATGACGCTGCGGTAGTGGCCCATCCGTGGCGGTGGGTGCGGGTCGATCCACACTCAGTCGAGGGCGTCGACCTCGATGCGGTCACCTTGGACGATCCCGGCGCTGTCTATGACACCCTCGCCGGGCGTAACCAGTTCGACGGGCCGCTCGCGCTCTCAGACATCGTCGACTCTGCCTGAACGCAGGCCGCAAGACGCGTTAGCCGAGTCGCGTCGAGTCGCGCGATGTGGCGGGACGAAATACGACTTGGTACGCGACCAAACGGGTCTGCAAGACGTCGCGGAACGACCGCCCGATCGCGCATTGTGTCGCTATGTCACCGATATCGAGTAGTGGTGCGGTAGGGGCCGGGACCTGTCCAAGCCAAGGGGTGAAGCCCTCGGGCGCTGCCGTGCTGCCCTGCATGCTTTGGACTACACCCCAGCAAAAAACCTAGCGCAATGTTTCAAACCATTGCACCGCTGTGTTTTTGTTGGTAGCGTCTGCACCCATACCCACCAGGCCCAGGCAAGGAGACCGCGCCCCGTGAGCGCCTCAGAACCACCCCCAAGGACGCCGGAAAACAGCGCGCCAAAGCACAGCGCCCGTGCATCACGGCCCACTGCCGCAGTCCGCTGGGCACCCCTCGGCGCCACCGCCCTGTGCCTGCTGCTCACCGGCTGGCCCCATTCGCCGACCCGACTCCGCCCCCAGCGATTGTTATCGAATCGTTATTGGCGAGTTGTCGTTTTTTCCTTTGCTCACTTTCGTGACTTTCCGCGTTTGACCTGTTGGAATTTTTCTGTACCCAGCCTCGGTGCCGGGGCAAAGGCATAGGGCGTTCGGAGGACCGATGGGAATGGAAAGGCTCGCCAGCAGGCCCGTTGTGGCTGTGGCTGCTGGTTGCGCGCCGGCCCTGCCCCACACGCAGCTCAGCTGCGCGGCGCGTACCGATCGAGGCTATGTCGACCGCAGGGATTTGCTGGGAGTTGCGACGCCGTTACACCGGGGCGCCGGGAGGCCGTTGGCGGGCGCGCTGGTAGGCCGCTTGGTATTCCTCGACGCTGATTCCGAGCCGTTGTGCGAGCTTGGCCGCGTTGGTGTCAGTGAGTGCCGCGTCGGCGCGTTCGATGCCGCGCAGCGTGGTGGTGGCGATCTTGGCGGCCGCGGCCAGCTCGGGCTGGGTCAGCCCTTTGAGGACACGCCAGTCACCGGGGTAGCGCTCGTCGGCGGGGATGGTCACAACCTGCTCGATCGGAGTGTCGAGGATGCGCATAACGCGGGCAAGCAGATCCACCTGAGGGGTTCCCTTGCCGCCTTCCCAGTTGAAGATGGTCGCCGGCGAGACGTCGGCGACCCGGGCGAGGTCGCTGACGCTGATGCCGTTGTGACGGCGGATCTCGGCGAAGGTCTGTGCGTTGAAGCCACGCAGCACACGGCGCGTCATACGAGGTCTACGGCCTGGCGCGTCATAGCTAGACAGGTTCACCGAGGGCTCCCGAAAATTGTTAATCCTAGTGTCTTACTTTATCGTCTTAGTTTAGAGTATGGTGTGCGTAAGACCGGCTTAATGAGGAGGATTTGGTGAAACTGCCTCACGCACTTGGGCATCGCCCAACGCCTCAGATGCCCTCCCTTGCCGGGTTCGAGCCATGCTTCGCCCCCATTCCCACCTCGCGGATCAAGCAGCCCGCCCAGGCCGTGCGTCCCGTGTACTGGTGGACCACTGAACTGCGCCGGCGCGGCGATCTGCTGCTTGGCGTGCACTTCGATGCCAATCAGCTGGCGGCGCGCGTGAGTGTGCGACTGGCCTCGTATCGCCTCGTCGAGGTGGTGCGCAGCAACGACCACAACCCTGCGCTTCCCCATGACGTGCCCACCCTGCTCGCCGAAGCGGTGTGGCGCCTGGGTGCCCTCGGGTGGACTGAGCAGCTCGACGAGCTCCTGGACCTGCTGCGCGGGCTCGGCTTGATGAACGCGCCGGCGCCGATCCGTAAGTGCGTGGCGCCGATTCCGGGGCGGGTGTGCCAACCCGACCGCGGGGTGCGTATCGCGTACTGGTGGGCGCTGGCGTTGCTGCGCCAGGGGTGGCAGCTGCACGCCTGCGGCGAAGATGTTGCTCGGTTTGGGTTCGTTGCCGAGATTCCGGCCCCGGACGGCGAGCCGAGGCTGGTCGTCTACCCCGGGGATATGGCGCCGGACGGCACCGAGGCCGCGGCGCTGGCCAACCACCTTGTCCGGCTTAGCACCCGCCAACGCCAGCTGGTGCGGCAAGCCATCGCCGACCCTGCGGCAGGGGAAGGACGGATCTTGTGATGTTTCTTGGCGCGCAGGGCTTTTCGAAGGTGGTGGTACGGCTGCTGAGCTAGCTGCGCCCGCCGCGGACGCGGCGCTTTTCGCACATGTCAATAGCGATGACCCTGTCCCAGAAAACAGAGAACCCCCCGAAGGGGGCTAACTCTGGGATTTGGACGACGAAGGTACCAGCTTCGCGCCCAAGGGTCTTCCCCCCTGAAGGAGGAGATGACTTTGCTGAGTCAATCTCAGGGTAGAGGCTACCCATCAGCGGAATCAAGCCTTTCTGCCCTCAATGTCCGTTCCACGGTGCTGACGTGCACCAACACCGGCCTAGACGCGGCCGCAGGGGCCGTCGCCGCCTCCTTGGGCCTCAGTCGGCCCGCATCCGCGGCCTTCGCTGACTGCCCGCTGTGCGGCAAGGAGCCGATCGAGCCAGTCCGGGTGGACGGCCAATGGGCCTGCCGTAGTTGCACCAGCTCCTGCCTGCTGTGCAGCTGGCCGTGCGTGCCTGGCGACGAGGCGTGCGCCGAGTGCATCCGGCACCTGGGCCTGGACCGGCAGGCGGTGCTGGTATGAGCACACCAGCGCTGTTCGTCGAGGCGAGCACCATCGAAGACCTCTCAACACCCGCCGAGCTGATGGCGGCCCCCGCGGGCCCTTACCAGTGCGCCGAGCTGGCTATCTGGGAGGAGTTGACCCGAAGCCTGACCGCCTATCCGCGCATCTGGGGATCGGTCGAAGAGGGCGCGATGCTGCTGGGCGAGGAGGTCGACGAGCTCTGGGAGGACGTACGCGCCAACCGCATCGACCACGCCCGCATTGAGGCTACGCAGGCCGGCGCGATGGCCGTCCGGTTCATCGCCGACCTCTACAACCCCATTGGGCCCGCCGGCGACCGGTGTCGTGCCGCACTGGCCGAGCAGCGCGCCGTGCGCGCGGCCGTGGGCCCCAGGCGCGCCTTGTCGTCGAGCCACGAGGGATTCGGCTTCCTGCGACGCGAATACGACGCGCTGTGGTCAGCGATTCGTTTCGACGATCCCGCCCGGCCCGCTGCCGCGCGAGTAGCCGGCATGGCGGTGCGGTTTATCGCTGAAATTACGAGCACACCAATGGTATTGGGGCGTGCGCGATGATGATGGTGATCCGTGAGCAGCAGTGGCGCAAGCAGGCCGTGTGCTACCTGGAGACCTCGGATGCCCCGGAGTTGTGGACCCCTGAGCATCGGCCCAAGCAGGATGTGCGGGTCCACCTCGAGCAGATGTGCCGGCGCTGCCCCGTGGGGCGGCAATGCGCGGGTGACGCAGTCGCCTCTGGGGCCGAGAGCGGGCTGTATGCCGGCGTGTGGGTGCCCGAGCGCCGCAAGAAAACTCAGTGGGCTCTAGCGATGGCCAGGTTGGGTGAGATCGCTGGCCTGCAGGCGGGTTCAGGTGAGCTCACCGGGCTGGGGGTCTCGGCATGAACGCGACCAAATGTGCACCCCCGCGGCGGCCGCGGCCGCAGTCGCAGGATTTCGCTTCGTTCGTGTCTGCGGTCCGGTTGCATCTGTGCGCTGTGGGTGAGGATCCCGAGACGCGTACGCGTCACGTCGCGGCGGTGTTGGCGTTCACACCCATCGAGCGTGTCGGTCAACGGATGCGGATTCACTTCGAGGACGGGCCCACCGCCTTATGGATGGCGCAGGCTCTGGCGCACAAGGATGTCGAGTTGATCGACGTCGGCGCCGACGGCGGCACGATCGTCATCGCCAATCCGCAAACCGTGTTGGGCCGCTATGGCTTTCGTGATGGTCGGTGGCTGTTCGGGCAGGGCATGCCCGCAGCGGTGGGAGTCAGCCGCGGGGCGGTGCATGCCGCGGCGCATTTCAATCGACAAGGGATGAAGGTGGCGTGCCCGAGCGCGTCGATGATGCTGACGCTCACCGCGGTGATGTCGCGGTTAGGAATCCACGCGAAGCCCACTGACGGGCGCCCGCGCGCCGCGGTCGGCCCGGGCCGTGTTCCTGAGGCGTTGGCGCGGCTGGGTATCGCCGACGTCGGCGCGCAGTATCGGCGGCTGCGTGAGAACACGTTGGGGGACCGATCATGAATGAGGTTGCGACAACACCGAATACGCGATCGATCAACCACCGAATCACCGCGCACCGGATGCGCAATCGTGGCCAGTCACCTGATGCGATCGCCGACTACTTGCGGGTCACTCCCCGCTCGGTGCACCGGTATTTGTCGTTGCCTTGTCCAGAACCGCCGCCGGCCAGCGAGGAAGTGGACTTGGTCAGCTTCGTCTCAAAGGGGGCGTGCGCTGCGTTTCCCGAGGTCGACTGGCTAAGCCGTAGTCCGTTGGTGCAGGCCGAAGCCAAGGCGATCTGCCAGTACTGCCCGGTGTTGGACGAGTGCCGCAGCTATGGGCTGAACAAGGGCCGTGATCAGCGCGGTGTCCTGGGCGGGATGACCATGGCCGAACGTGTCCACGGCGGCGCAGCGCGCAGCGGCCAGGAGTCGTCGCCGAAGACCAGGGGGCGGCATGAGGGCGGCCGGCGGCACGGCGAGACGAGCGCCGGCGGCGGCGGGCAGCGGGGCACCTGCCGATGGGCATGACGCGTACCGGCGTGGGTTGTGCGTGGACTGCAAAGCCACCTGGCACTCACCGGGCCGGACCCGATGCGATGCCTGCCACGACATCTATGCCGGCGGCGGCGTGGAGCGCACACCGGGTGCGCGGCGAGGAAGGACCACAGCAGCATGACGATGAGTGTGAGTGTCACCGCGGCGGCGGCCAACGCGGGCGGCTACATCGACGCGGTGCGCGTCGAGGAGTTGTTCGTCGATCCGTCCTATCAGCGCGCGGTCGATATGGGCCGGGCCCGCAAGCTGGCCGCCGGCTGGGATCGCCGGCTGGCCGGGGTGATCGAGGTCAGCGATCGCGGTCACGACCACAACCCGCGCTACGCGCTGGTTGATGGCCAACACCGTTGGGAGGCTGCGCGATTGCGTGACCCCCAGGCCACGATGGTGGCCCGCATCCATGAGGGTCTGACGGTAGCTGACGAAGCCCGGTTGTTTGATCGGCTCAACCGGGAACGGCGGCGCCCGTCCACCTGGGATCACTGGCAGGCCCGCAAGGCCAGCGGTGATCCTGACGTGCTGGCGATTGAACGCGTCGTGACCAGTTTGGAGCTGCAGATTCATCACGCACCCAAGGCCGGAAACGTGCGCTGCACCGCGACATTGGAGAAGCTTTTTGCCCTCGGCGGCGCCGATCTCATTCGCGACACCCTGGAATTGATTTTTCAGGTGTGGGACCTGCGCATGGATGCCTACGATGCGCCGCTTGTCCATGGCATCGGCTTGATCCAACACCATCTGGGCGACCGTATCGATCCGGAGCGGCTGGCCGACACCCTGCTGGGTGTGCTTCCGCCGGCCCTGCGCACCCACGCTGCCGCGTTGGGGGAGACCCTGACCGGCACCGCAGGTGTGCGGATGGCGATCACGATCATGGTGCTCTACAACAGGAACCGCCGCGTACCAGGACAGCGTGTCTTGGTCTGCGCGCGCACCTTCGGCGGCGGGGCGCGCAACGCGCGCTCACGTCCCCTGCCAGCCAAAAGCGCCTGAGTCGCAGGGCTTTTCACTCATAAGAGGTGTGTTGTGACATTGATGTTGGATCTTCACCTGCCGCACTGGCATCGCCCCGAGCGCCGAGCGCACTTCTCGTCGGATCGGCGCTACCGGTACTGGCTGAGCTGCCGGCGTGGGCCCGGGCCGGCACTGATGTTCATCTCCTTGAACCCGTCGGCCGCCGACGAGCACCGCGACGACCCCACATCGCGGCGTGACATCGGGTTTGCCGACGGTTTCGGCTACAGCGCGGTCACCTTGACCAACCTGTACGCCGCGCGGGCCACCAACCCCAAAGACCTTGGCGGCATGGATGATCCGATCGGGACCAGCGACGATCCGCAGTACGACAATGACGCTCAGCTCGACGCCCAGGCCGCCGCGCACGACGTGATCGTCTTGGCCTGGGGTGCTGACGCCGACCCGGCGCGGGCCCGGGCCGTGGCCAGCCGGATGTGGCGGATCTGTCAGGCCACCGGCGGCAGCCTCGCCGTACTGGGCTGGACCTGCAGCGGACAGCCGCGCCACCCGCTATATCTGCGCAAAGACACGCCGCTGCAATGCCTGACTGCACGAGCGCACCGCGACATGATCGACGTCGACCCGCGGTGGTCTGCACTGCTGACAGACAGCGATGCGCTCGCTGGGTTCGACAGCGTGGTGGCACAGTGAGCGCGCCGCACTACGCCACGCAAGACACCGCGGCGGATGCGGTGGCAATCGCTGACCATATTGTGGCGGTCCTGGGGCGGCGGATCTACCGTGCAGCGCGCGAGATCGCCCTGCAAGACGGTATCGAACAGGTCTTGCAGGAGCACGACTTTCGGGTTGAGCGGGAATTTCGGCTCACCCAGCGCGACCGGCCCGACTTCCTCGTTGATGGTTGCGTGGCTCTCGAGGTCAAGATGCGGGCCAGCGGTTCGTCGGTGCTGGCGCAGTTGGCCCGGTATGCCGCGCATGAGCGGGTGGGGGCGCTGGTGGTCGCGACGCCGCGGCTGTCCTCGCTGTCGGGGATGCCCGCCGAAATTTTCGGGGTGCCGGTGCGGATGGTCGCGCTGCCGGGGCCGGGGTTGGTGCTGTGACGGCGCGCGTCGTCGGTCAGTACCGGTGGGCCCCGGAAGGGGTGTGGGAGATCGAGGCAGAGCCCGACGTCATGATCCGCATCAAGCGGATCTTTCCGCGGGTTGCCGCCACCACCCGTGGCACGGTCACGCTGACGGGCACTCTCGAGGTCGCGCGGGATTTGGAATGGCTGACCGACCGGTGGCCCATGAAGGCCTCGTTGCAGGATCGCCAGCGGCTGCGGGCGATGGCCGGCGAGCATCGGCGCGCCGAAAGCGCTGTGCAGCATGTTCTTTCCGGCGGCGCGCTGTCGGTCGATGCGGGCCCTGGATGGGTGTCGCCGGCGGTGCCGCTGCGGGGCTATCAGCGCACCGCGCGGGATCTGGTGTGGGCGACCGGCGGGGTGCTGGTTGCCGACGAGCTCGGGATGGGCAAGACGTTCACCAGCCTGGCGCTGTTGGAGCGGCCGCAGGCGCGCCCGGCTCTCGCGGTCACGTTGACCGGCACGATGCCCAAGCAGTGGCGGCGCCAGCTGGCCACCTTCTACCCTCAGCTCACCTCGGTCGAGGTCAAGACCGGGCCGATTCATTCGCTGCGGCGCCGCGGGCGCACCGCGGATCTGATTGTGATGAGTTACTCGAAGCTGGCCAAGTGGCAGCACCACCTCAAAGGTGTTGTGAACACGGTGATTTTCGATGAGGTGCAGGAACTGCGCCGGGACCAATCCGACCGGTATAAGGCCGCGATGACCGTGGCCCGCGAGGCCACCTACCGTGTTGGTCTGTCGGGGACCCCGATCTACAACTACGGCGGGGAGATCTACAACGTCATCGACGTCCTGCGCCCGGGCGCGTTGGGCGACCGCTATGAGTTCGCGCGGGAGTGGTGCCACACCTCGGGGCTGGACACCAAAACCCAGGTGTATGACCCGACGGCGTTGAGATCATATTTGACCTCGCAGGGTCTGTTGCTGCGGCGCACGCTTGAAGAGGTCGGTATCGAGGTTCCGCCGATCATTCCGATCGAGCAGTCGGTGCCGTCGGATCCCAAGGTGCTCAGCGAGATAGAGGGTAATGCGGTTGCGCTGGCCCGGCTGATCTTGGACCAGTCTGCTAACCCTCGCGAACGCTGGACGGCGGCAGGTCAATTCGACTGGATGATGCGTCAGCACACCGGAATTGCCAAGGCGCCGTTTGTTGCCGACTTCGTGGAGCTGCTGTTGCAAAGCGAACAGCGGGTGATCCTGCTGGGGTGGCATCACGCCGTGCATGACATCTGGGCCGAACGGCTGCGCTCCTACCGGCCGGCGATGTACACCGGGCGCGAGACGGACAGGGAAAAAGAGCGGTCCTTAGACGATTTCATGGCCGGTCGGGCCCGAGTGCTGATCATGTCGCTGCGTTCGGGGGCTGGTATCGACGGGCTGCAAGAGGTGGTCAACACGCTGGTATTCGGGGAGCTGGATTGGTCCCCGGGCGTGCACAAGCAGGCCATGGGGCGGCCTGGGCGGCCCGGACAGACCAGGCCAGTGCGTGCCTATTTCGCGACCACCGATTTCGGGTCTGATCCGGTGATGCTCGAGACGCTCGACATCAAGACTTTGCAGGCCGATGCGCTCATCACCGGTTCTGGTGATGGCGTGCGCAAGCCGGCCCCGGATCGGATGACCCCGGAGCGCTACGCGCAGATCAGGCGATTGGCCGCCCATGTGGTGGAGCAGGCCGATCGGTTACCGGCAATGGAGAAAACAGCGTGAGACAGCACGATGGGGCTTCGGTGAATACGGTTGCCGCGCAGCGTCGTCGGCAATTGGTCACTGCGCGAGCTCAGCAGGGCGGGGTTGAGGTCGATCCGCGTTGGCTGTCGCCGCCGTCCGGTGCCGGCGCAGTTGCCGCCGATGCCGCCGACACTGCGACGGTGACCCGATGAGTGGCTATGGCGAATCGCGGTTTGCCATCGCGGCGGCCAGCGATGGATTTCAGTCGCGTTGGCACGCGGTGGATGTCGCCGTTTTCGGGCCTCGCGTCGCGGCAGGTGTCGAAGAATGCTACCGGCCCGAAATCTATGCAGTGTGTGGACAACGCTGCAACCACATCGCCACGCGGTTAGGCCCCTTCACCTACGGCAGCCGTTGGCTGGCCTCGCGGCGCTGCGAGCGGTGCGGCTGGGTGGTGGCGTTGAGCCGAGGCACAGTGGAACAAGAAATCGCGCACTACCTCCCTGATGGCGCGCATCGCGATGTCATCGCCGCCACCGCGGGTGGCTACCCCGATCTGCTGCGGCGCATCTTCGTGGCGATTCTGGCTGATGCCCCGCCCGGGCGAGCTGGTGAGCCTGGGCATCGTTCGGATCTGCTCGCACACGCGGCCCGGCACCGCCCCGTGGTCATGGTCTGCCAGGCCTGCAACGAGAGCTCGAGCGCTGCAACGGCCCATGGCGAGGAGACCCTGTGCTGTCCCGACTCTGCCGTGGTCTGCGCCGAGTGCACGTTCAGTGCTGGGCCGTGGGCGGGGGAGCGCGAGGGCGTGCCGACCGGTGAGTGTGTCGTCGGCGCCCCGTGTTCGGTGCTGATCACCCTGGCCCACCACTACGGCGTGGATGTTGCCGACGGCAGCGATGCCGAGCCGCCGGGGCGCGCATTGTCGATGCCCCCTCGGCTCTGAGGTTCCCGCACCCGGCAGGGGTGCAGCTGAAATCGGAAAGGAGTTCTCATGTCATCCGCCAAGAGCGCTGACGGTGCGGCCACCAAAGGACGACCGTCCGGCCATCGTGGCTGGGTCGTCTGTGATCCCGCTGGCTACCCGTACGCCTGGTATCGCAGTGATCAGGCTACAGAGCCCGCGACGGCCATGGCCCTGCTCGAACCCGACCCCCTTCTGCGACAGCAGATGACCGACGCCGGGTGGTCGGTACGCGTCGGCAGCGGCGTCGACCTAGCGCTCGGCGCCGAGCTGACCAAGGCCACCGCGTGATCTGCGCCCGACCCAACAGCGGGTGCTTGCAACAGTTAGCACCAGGCGGTTGGGGTCCCGGTTGTCCGGCCCGACAACCGGGGCCGACCTGGGCTTTTCCCCACGCCCATGGAGGGGCTAGCGCGCCAGCAAACACGGTTTCGAGGGCGTGGAGCCCTTCGGTGCCGCCGGTCGGCCGCCAGCAAACAATGCGTAGAAATGGTGCTCTACCAGCGGTTTTAATTGGCAAATCGTCGGTGGGGGCAGCTCAGCAAACACGATTTCAGCGACTCCGAGCCCCCGTATGACGCCGAGCTAGAGCCAGCAAACAGGAAAGTTCGTGTCGGTCCGCCTTCATCGGTCAAAGGCATGGTCGGATGAAGCCGACGACTCGGATCAGGAAGCCACGTCGGAAAGGAGGCAATAGCCGCCCAACATCCCCGAACACCAGGGGAGAGACGCCACAAAAAAATAGCGGGACCAGAAAACAGAAACCCCCCGGAAGGGGGATCTGGGAATCGATCAGAAGGTCGAATTCGGAGCGCCAACTCCGAGTTTCGTGAGGTCCGAAGCGCCAACTTCGAATCTCGGTCCCCGTGCTGAACAGGGAGAACTGCGTGACAAGTAGTTCCCAGGGTAGCTCTTACCCAGGACACAATTCAACGTATTCAGGCGAAGTGTCGCAGAAACACCGTCTGAACTGCTCAAAGACGCCACATGTCGGCGCGCGCCGGCGCGGCGGAGGCCGGCCGCAGGAAGTTTGCCGGCATCGACAGCGGGTGACGTTTTCCGACGCCGAAATGGTGCGCGGCCGCGTCGAAACACACGCTGCCCAGCTTGGCCTGCGAGGCGCCCGACGCCACGTCCTGACCGCGGTACTCAAGCTGCTGTGCGGCTGGAGCCGAATCACCGACGACCGGGTAGCACTCGGACAACTCGTCGAGCTCATCGCCGCCGGCGGCGGCCGACGCTACGACCTCAAAACCGTCGGGCGCGCGCTAGCGGCGTTGGCGGCCGACGGGCTGATCGTCTATCGGGCAGCCCAAGGCCGCAACACCCGCGCAATGGTGGCGATCAACGACCAATTCACCGGTGATATCGCCGTGCTCGCCCGGGATCGCGACGGCCGGGTCATCACCTCGGGCAGCCACTGCGAGCCCGATTCGGTCACCTTTTCGCGGCGCCTTCCTTATAAGAACCAATCTCTCTACCCCCCTACCCCCCGCAACGACGAGCAGCCCGACAGCTCCCGACCGGTTGAGGTTGAGGTATCCACCGACGAACTGCGCCAGGTGCTGGCCGGCTTGCCCGAGGTGCTGGCACGGCTGCCCAAGCACCTGAGGTTCATGCTGGGTGCGCAGATCCAAAACCGGCTGGCCGCAGGGTGGTTGCCCGATCAGATCCTCGACAAGCTGCGCCGGCCCATGCCGGCGGACCTGCAGCGGCCCTGGCGCCTCGCGCTGTGGCGGCTGCACCACAACGTGCCCGGTGCCGGACCCCGGCTGCGGCCCTTGCAACGCGCCTGGGAGCAGCGGGCCCAACGCCAGGCCCGCCAGGAACAGGAACGCACCACTGCGCACTGGTATGCCCAAGTGGCCGCGGTCACCAGCCCCGCCGGCCGCGCCGAGCTCCTCAAGGCACACGAGGTGAAATTCGGCCGTCCCGTGGACCCGATCGCCGCGCTGGCCGCGGCGGGACGGCGGGCCCATCGGTTGTTCCCGCAGATGCCTTTGGCGGCGGCCTTGACCCGCTGGGCGCACGAAACCCTAGCCCACTTCGCAGCGGAACCCGTTGCGGTCGAAGACATTGCGGCTCCATCCGCTATCGACACCGACCTGCTGATGGACCTGGCGATCAGCGGAGGCTGCCAGTGCATGCTGTGCGGTTCACACCGCGCCACCATGCGCCCCGAACTGCCGCTGAAATCGATGGTGTGTGATCAGTGCTGGCCCGTGATCGCGGCCGAACTCGCCGGCGACCGCGACGAGGATCACGACGGCGCCCAGTGGGTGGCCGCATGACCGATCTCGAGATGCCCACACCGACCCGCGCCCGCCAGCGGCTGCAGGCTTACACCGAGCTCGACGATCGGCGCCAGCCCCCGCAGGACCTCGACGCCGAGCAATCGGTGCTGGGCGGGATGCTGTTGAGCAAGGACGCGATCGCCGACGTGCTGGAAAGGCTGCGCCCGGTTGACTTCTACCGGCCAGCCCACCAGAGCATCTACGACGTGATCCTGGACCTGTACGGCCGCGGCGAGCCCGCCGACGCGGTAATGGTGGCCGCCGAGCTCGACCGGCGCAGCCTGCTAGCCCGGGTCGGCGGTGCGCCGTACCTGCACACGCTGATCTCCGCGGTGCCCACCGCGGCCAACGCCGGCTACTACGCCGACATCGTCGCCGAAAAGGCCGTGCTGCGCCGCCTGGTGCAAGCCGGCACCCGGGTGGTGCAATACGGCTACGCCGGCGCGGACGGCGCTGACATCGCCGAGGTAGTCGATCGCGCCCAAGCCGAGGTCTATGACGTCACCGAAGACCGCGCCTCCCAGGACTATGCGCCGCTGGGCGATCTCATCCAAGA
>NZ_BAAGDE010000045.1:38140-54447 GCF_054660795.1 Mycobacterium sp. MUNTM1 | reverse complement strand
TCAGATATCTCCACTAAGCCCGGAGGTCCTCCCCACAATCAACAACCGTCACCAACGTGTCTGCCGAGTACACCTAGCGGCCGTCAGGCCCCGTCGCGCCGGGGTCGTCGCGGGTCTCCGTGGCGGGCGCGGCCGGATCGTCCAGGCCGTCCAGCAGGGTGAGCGACTGCTGCGCCGCCGCGAGGCGGCGCCGCTGCTCCTCGGCGGCGAGCTGCACGATGGTTCGCGACCAGACCACCCGGGCCCAGTGGTAGATGAGCACGAGCACGGTGAGCCAGGCGACGATCAGGCCCCAACCCGGCCCCGGGTGCCCCGCGGAAACGGTCTGACGCGACCAGATCGCCAGCATGCCCGCGGCGCCCGCAATCGCGGTGCCCGCCAACGCAACCCAGGCCAGCGCCCAGCGCCGCGTCACCAGCGCCAGCATCGAGAAGCCCACGCCGAACACCAGCGTCAGCCAGGCGAACACGCGCGACGGCAGGGCGACGGCGGCCGCACCGGCGTGGTGGCTACCGAACAGCACGTCCCAGCCGCGCACGTCGCCGGTGTGCGGCAGGACGAACGACGCCAGCAGCACGAACACCAGGATCGACACGAAGAAGGCCCGCGGGCCGGGGTCGATTCCGCGGGCCACCCGACGTTCGGCGGCCTCGATCTCGGTCCGCAGGGCGCCGAGTTGTACGTCGTCGTTGTTGATCTCTTTTTTCACAGCGCACATCCAAGGGGTTCGGCCGGGCCGGCGGGCGGCCCGACGGCGGGCATGCCAAGGCCGATGCCGCGCGGGCGCTGCCCGGCGGCCTGCGCGTCGCCCGCCCGGGTGCGGCGATGCGTGACGACGCCCGCGTCGGCGATGAGGTGGTGGGGTGCAGCCTCGGTGATCACCGTGGTGACGATGTCGCCGGGCCTGACGTCCCCGGGCGTGCCGACGGCGAAATGCACCAGCCGGCCGTCGCGGGCCCGCCCGGTCATGCGGGCGGTGCGGCTGTCCTTGCGGCCTTCGCCGGTGGCGACCAGCAATTCGACGGTCTGTCCGATCAGGGACCGGTTGCCGTCCAGGGAGATCGCCTCCTGCAGCTCGATCAGCCGGTCATAGCGTTCCTGCACAACGGCTTTCGGGATCTGCCCGTCGAGGTCGGCGGCCGGGGTGCCGGGCCGCTTGGAGTACTGGAAGGTGAACGCGGCCGAGAACCGGGCCTGGCGCACCACGTCCAGCGTCGCGGCGAAGTCCTCTTCGGTCTCACCGGGGAATCCGACAATCAGGTCGGTGGTGATGGCGGCGTGCGGCATGGCGGCCCGGACGCGGTCGATGATCCCGAGGTAGCGCTCGGCGCGGTAGGACCGTCGCATCGCGCGCAGCACCCGGTCGGACCCGGATTGCAGCGGCATGTGCAGGGCGGGGCACACGTTCGGTGTCTGGGCCATGGCCTCGATGACGTCGTCGGTGAATTCGGCCGGATGCGGCGAGGTGAACCGCACCCGCTCCAGACCGTCGATGTCGCCGCAGGCCCGCAGCAGGCGGGCGAAGGCGCCGCGGTCGCGGGGCAGGGCGGGGTCGGCGAAGGACACCCCGTAGGCGTTGACGTTCTGGCCGAGCAGGGTGACCTCGAGCACGCCGTCGTCGACCAGCGAGGCGACCTCGGCCAGGATGTCGTCGGGGCTGCGGTCGACCTCCTTGCCGCGCAGCGACGGGACGATGCAGAACGTGCAGCTGTTGTTGCATCCGACGGAGATGGAAACCCAAGCCGCATAAGCGGATTCGCGTGCGCTGGGCAGCGACGACGGGAACTCCTGTAGCGCCTCGGCGATTTCCACCTGGGCGACCTTGTTGTGCCGCGCGCGCTCCAGCAGCGTGGGCAGCGACCCGATGTTGTGGGTGCCGAAGATGACGTCGACCCAGGGCGCCTTGTGCAGCAACGCGTCCCGGTCCTTCTGGGCCAGGCAGCCGCCGACGGCGATCTGCATCTCGGGGTCGTTGCGCTTGCGCGGCGCGAGGTGGCTGAGGTTGCCATACAGCTTGTTGTCGGCGTTCTCGCGCACCGCGCAGGTGTTGAACACCACCACGTCGGCGTCGGCGCCCTCAGCCGCACGCCGGTAGCCGGCCGCTTCCAGCAGACCCGCCAACCGCTCCGAGTCGTGGACGTTCATCTGGCAGCCGTAGGTGCGGACCTGATAGGTGCGCGCCGGTGCGGCGTCCGCCGCCACGGTCTGTCGCACCATCGAAGTCACGGGGCCATGGTACGGCGACCGGTCGGCGCGCGAGAAACCGCACGTCACCGGCCTAGACCCGGCGGCGCTCCCGCTCGGCGGCCAACTCGGCGAACACGACCTCGCACGCCATGTTCTGGCTGTAACCCCGCCGCGCCAGCATCCCCACCAGCCTGCGGGTCACCCGCGCGTCGTCGTCATTGAGCGTCTCGCGGCGCAGCTTGGACCGGACCAGCTGTTCGGCCCGGTCCCGCTCGGCGCCAGCGTCGATCCCGGCCAGCGCCGCGGTGATCACGTCGTTGTCGACGCCCTTGGTGTGCAGCTCGGCGGCCAAGGCGCGCTTGCTTTTCCCGGCGTGGGCCCGGCGGGACCGCACCCACTGCTGGGCGAAGTCGGCGTCGTCGATCAAGCCGACGGAAGACAACCGGTCGAGCACCCGTTCACTGACGTCGTCGGGGTAGCCGCGTTTGGTCAGCTGGCCGCGCAGCTCGGCCCGGGTGCGCGCTCTCGCGGTGAGCAGGCGCAGGCACAGCGCCCGCGCCTGCTCCTCGCGGGAGGGCTCAGAAGTCGACGGGGGCGGGCAGGACGTCGTCATCGGTCACGACCGCGCCAATGCCGAGCTTTTCCTTGATCTTCTTCTCGATCTCGTTGGCGATTTCGTCGTTTTCCTTCAGGAAGGTGCGGGCGTTCTCCTTGCCCTGGCCGAGCTGCTCGCCCTCATAGGTGAACCAGGAGCCGGACTTGCGGATGAAGCCCTGCTCCACCCCCATATCGATCAGCGAGCCTTCCCGGCTGACCCCCTGGCCGTAGAGGATGTCGAACTCGGCCTGCTTGAAGGGCGGCGCCACCTTGTTCTTGACGATCTTGACCCGGGTGCGGTTGCCGACGGCGTTGGTGCCGTCCTTGAGCGTCTCGATCCGGCGCACATCCATGCGCACCGACGCGTAGAACTTCAACGCCTTTCCACCCGTGGTGGTTTCGGGGCTGCCGAACATCACCCCGATCTTCTCGCGCAGCTGGTTGATGAAGATCGCGGTGGTGCCCGAATTGTTCAGCGCACCAGTCATTTTCCGCAGCGCCTGGCTCATCAGCCGGGCCTGCAGCCCGACGTGGCTGTCGCCCATCTCGCCTTCGAGCTCGGCGCGCGGCACCAGCGCGGCCACCGAGTCGATGACCAGGATGTCCAGGGCGCCGGAACGGATCAGCATGTCGGCGATCTCGAGGGCCTGCTCCCCCGTGTCGGGCTGGCTGACCAGCAGGGAATCGGTGTCCACGCCGAGCTTCTTGGCGTACTCCGGGTCCAGGGCGTGCTCGGCGTCGATGAAGGCGGCGACGCCGCCGGCGGCCTGGGCGTTGGCCACCGCGTGCAGGGCGACGGTGGTCTTACCCGAGGATTCCGGGCCGTAGATCTCCACGACCCGGCCGCGGGGCAGCCCGCCGATGCCTAAGGCCACGTCCAGTGCGATGGATCCCGTCGGGATGATCGAAATCGGCTGACGCGTCTCGTCGCCGAGACGCATCACCGAGCCTTTGCCGTAGCTCTTTTCGATCTGGGCCATCGCCAGCTCGAGAGCCTTCTCGCGGTCGGGGGCTTGCGCCATGGTGTCTCTCCTATAGTCGGTGTTCGTCTGACCGGTATCGGTCGGTTGGCGGTGACACTAGAGAAGGCCACCGACAAGTTGACTGGCCGAACGTTCCCTACAGTAGCCGAACAGGTGTTCGATTCAAGTTCGACACGCCGTTCTCCCCCGCGCGTGTGGCAACATCGGCTACCGAAAGGCGTCGACGGGCTTCCCGGGGCGGATTTCCCCGAGAGGCGGTCGCAACGCTTTGGACATCTCCGCTCAGCTGGCTGAAATAGCTTGTTACGGAGGATTTTTCGTTCTGACCGTGGGTGGAGACGCCGCGGGATGGCATCCGGTCGCACAGTCCTACGCCGACGGCTGCGCCGACCTGATCGACGCCACCATGCGGCGCTACGACACGACCGATCCGCGGATCGGCGCGTCACTGGTCCACCTCGCTCACGCCACCCGGCTGTGGTCACCGGTGCTGGCCTGCGCGATCGGCCACGGCGTCGTCCCCGACCTCGAAGACCTGCAACGCGCCGACGACGGTGCACAACTACGGCTGCCCGGGCCCGCCGGGAAACCCGTCACCTCCCCCGCACCGGACATGCTGTATCGCATCGTGGTGAGCGAGCACATGCGGCCGCTTGCCGCCGGACTGCGGGTCAACCTGGCGCCCGCCCTGCTCGCGGGCAACATCGCCTCCGCGCTGGTGGGAGCCGCACGGGCACTCGTGGCGGCGCGCCCCGGCCTGCGCCCCGCGATCGTCGAGACGACCCGGTCGCTGTTGGACACCGGCGTGCTGGCCGGGTCCGGCGTCATCACCGGTCTGGACTTCAGGCGCCGCAGCTGCTGCCTGTTCTATCGACTGCCGGGTGGCTCGCTGTGCGGCGACTGCGTGCTGCAGCGGACGCCGCGGTAGGCGCGGGCACGGTTTGGCGCCGTTTGGCGCCGTCGCGCCGGGGTATCAGGCCAGCATGTCCTCAGCCACACCGCAATCCCTGCGCGCCATCGCGTTGGTCTGCTCGTTGAAGAAGAGCCCGGCTCCGTCGAGCAGCGAGCTGCTCGCCGATCAGGTCCTCGATCAGCTGCGCGGTGCGGGCGTGGAGGGCGAGAAGGTGCGGTGCGTGGACCTGGCGCTGCTGCCCGGTGTCGAGGCCGACATGGGACCCGGCGATGAGTGGCCGGCGCTGCTGGACAAGATCAAGTCGGCGGAGATCGTCATCGTGTCGACACCCACCTGGGTCGGTCACATGTCCAGCGTGGCGCAGCGCGTCCTGGAGCGCCTCGATGCGGAGCTGTCCGACACGGACGACGCGGGAAGGCCGCGGATGGTGGGCAAGGTGGCCCTGGCGGCGGTGGTGGGCAACGAGGACGGGGCGCACAAGATCGTGGCCGACCTGTTCCAGGCGCTCAACGACATCGGGTTCTCCATCGCCGCGCAGGGCTGCACCTATTGGAACGGCGAAGCCATGCAGGGCACCGACTACACCGATCTCGACGACGTGCCGGAAGCCGTCGCGTCCGCCACCGGCAATGCGGCCCGCAACGCCGTGCACCTCGCCACGGTGTTGCGGCAGAACGGGTACCCGGCATACGACTGACGTGTCACCTCACCACTGTTCCCGCGGCACGTCGAAGTCCACGCACAACGCCCGCCAGACGTCACGGGGCTCGATCCCGGCCTCGATGGCTTGGGCGGCCGTGCGTCCGTCGAAGCCGGTCAGCACGTGATCCACCAGGACCGAGGACCCGTAGGTGGTGCCAAAGCGCAGGACTACCCGCTCGTGAAACTCCGTTAGCCGCACGCCAGTCAACATACCCAGCCCGCAGGCATCGGACACCTGCGCGCGCAGCGCGCTACCTCCAGCTGGCCGGTAGGTCGATGATGTGGTTGGGGCAGTCCTCCTGGGCCGCAATGGACATCACATCGCGCGCGCGTTGGGCCGACATGGTCGCGCGCAATTGCATGAAGGCGTATTCGGCCGGCGCGAGCCCCTGCTGGGCCGCGGCCGGATCGTCCATCAGCTGGCAGGCCTGCTGTTCCTCGGGGCTGTCGGCATGCGCGACCGCCGCGCCGGCCAGCGCGCCCGCCAGCAGGGCGCCGGCGGCGATTGTCGTGATGATTTTCATCGGGTCCCTCCCGCCGAAGCATAAGGGGACCCGGGCAGCGCACAGCGGATCATCCGGCCACCGCCACCGCGTCGCGGCACACCCGGACCGGATCGGCGACGTCGGCGATGTCCGCGGCCGCCGCCCGCGCCGCCGCGCGGTAGCCCGGCGACGACAGCACCTCGTTGACCGCCGCCACCAGCGCGTCGGCCGTCAGCGGCCGGATCAGCCGCGCGCTGCCCTGGCGCTGCACCCGGTTGGCGATCTCCCACTGGTCGCCTCCGCCGGGCACCACCACCAGCGGCACGCCGGCCAGCAGCGCCTTGGCCACCATGCCGTGGCCACCACCGCAGATCACCAGGTCGGCATGCGCCAACAACTCGTCCTGGCGTCCCAGCCCGACCGTCGCCCACGGCGGCACCGTCAGTTCCGGTCCGTCCAACCGCGACACCAGCAGGCGCGACCCCGCCGGCAGCGTCTGCCCCGGCGCCAGGCACCCCAGCGCGACCTCGGCGAGGCCCTCGGTGCCGATCAACGCGGTCGACGGCGCGACGACCACCACCGGCCCGGAGCCGTCCGGGACCTCGAGGATCCGGTCGGTCGGTTCGAAGTGCAACGGCCCGACGACGACGGCCTCGGCGGGCCAGTCCGGGCGGGGAACCTCCAGCGCGGGCAGCGTCGCGATCAGCCGGCGCAACGGACCGGGATCGCGCGCCGGCAGGCCGATCTCGACGCGCGAATCGGCGCGCTGCTGCAGGCCGGTGCGCACCGACCGCGCCGTCAGCGCGCGCATCGCGGCATCGCGCAGCCGGCCCCGGATGCCGGCGCCCGGCGCCAGCCCGCTGCCGATCGGCGGCAGCCCTTTTGACGGCAGGTACAGCGGGTGCGGGTTGAGTTCAATCCACGGGATGCCCAGCAGCTCGGCGGCCATCCCGCCGCCGGCGGTGATGACGTCGGAGACCACCAGGTCGGGCGCCAACTCGCGCAGCGCGGGCACGTTGAGCACCGCCATCCGCGCGGCGCGCCGGTGGATCCTGGCCCCGGCGTCGACGTCGTCGTCGATGGCCGCCAGCCCGTCGAGCGGGGCCGCGGCGATGCCGGCCCCGCGGGCGGTGTCCAGCCATTCGGCGCCGGTGAACAGGGTGGGCTCGTCGCCGGCCTCGGCGAAGCGCCGGCACAACGCGATCGCCGGGAACGAGTGCCCGGGATCCGGCCCGGCGACCACGGCGACGCGCATCGTGCTTACCCTGCCACAGCGCCCGGTTGCCACGCGCCTACGCTGGCAAGATGACCGAGCTGACTGGGACAACCGTTGCGAACACCCGCACGGTCGAAGGATTCCTGAACGCCTTGCAGGACGCGGATTACGACGCCGCCGACGCCGCGCTGGCCGACGATCTCGTCTACGAAAACGTCGGCCTGCCCACCATCCATGGCCGGGCCCGGGCCATCAAGCTGTTTCGCCAGATGGAGGGCCGCGCGGCCTTCGAGGTGAAGATCCACCGCATCGCGGCGGACGGGGGCGCGGTGCTCACCGAACGCACCGACGCGCTGATCTTCGGCCCGCTGCGGCTGCAGTTCTGGGTGTGCGGCGTGTTCGAGGTGCAGAACGGCCGAATCACGTTGTGGCGGGACTACTTCGACTTCTTCGACATGCTCAAGGCCACCGCGCGCGGCCTGGCGGCGCTGGTGCTGCCGTCGCTCAAAGCGACGTTCTGACCCGGCGCCTAGCCGGTCCCGCGTAATCCGCCGAGTTCGTCGAACGCCTGGGCCCAACCGACCAGGCGATCGGTCGCCCCGGCCAGCTCGGCGCGGTAGTGCTGCGATGCGGCCGATCCGTCGCCGTTCGCCGACGACACCAATTGCGCTGCCGCGGTAACCATTTCGTTGTATTGGCGGACGCCGGCACCCAGCTGCGCGGTGAACGCGTTGATGGTGGGCACCAGATACGACCGCGAGTCCTCGCTAGCCTGCGCCGCCCGTTCCATCGACACCACCTGTGCGGCGGTGGACGCCATGGCCGCCGAGGTCCGGGTGGCGGCCGCGGTCAGGTCGCGGATCTCGGCGGGCGGCAACATCGCGCCCCGCTCGATCACGGCCACCAGCGACGAAAACCCGCGCTCGGAGGCGCCCAGCGCGTACATCGCGGGGCGCGCCGCCGAACCCGGCGGCGGCAGCCGGCGCACGTTCGTCGTCCGCGGCGTCGGCAACGGCTCGGCCTTGAGCCAGCGATAGCGCAGCAGCAACAGCGTCGCCGGAACGGCCATGAAAACCGCGACGCCGCCGGTGATTTCGAGCAGCAAGGCGAACCAGCCCCAGGCGGCGAGCAGCATCGTCACCGCGGCCCAGAACACGCACCCGGCGCTGAAGATCAGGCCCCACCGCAGCGCACGGCGACGCCGCCGCAGCAGCCGGGCGCGCGGATCCGCGGCCGCGCTGATCCTTCGGGCCACCAGATCGGACAGGTCGGCGGCGGTGGCCAGGCCGCGGTGCAGCAGCGCGCGCCACGGACCGGGTTGCGTCGCCTTCACCGCCATGGCACTTCGGCTACTGGCCAAGTGGCTTCTCGGGAACCGAGCCGCCGGCGCTCTCCGCCGGCGCGGGAGTGGCGGGCGTCGTCCCGGCGGCCGGTGTCCCGCCCGTCGGCAGGGCCTCACCCCGCATCGAGGCGCGGATCTGCTCCAGGCGGGAGTGACCGGCCATCTGCACCCCGGCCTGCTCGACCTCGAGCATCCGGCCCTGCACCGAGCCCTGGGCGAGCTCGGCGGCCCCGATCGCGTTCGCATACCGGCGCTCGATCTTGTCGCGCACCTCGTCGAGGCTGGGGACGTTGCCGGGAGCGGCCAGATCGCTCATCGACTGCAGCGAGGCGCTCACCTGCTCCTGCATCTTGGCCTGCTCGAGCTGGCTGAGTAGCTTGGTGCGCTCGGCGATCTTCTGCTGCAGCACCATGGCGTTCTGCTCGACGGCCTTCTTGGCCTGGGCGGCCGCGCCCAGCGCCTGGTCGTGCAGCGTCTTGAGGTCTTCGACGCTCTGCTCGGCGGTCACCAGCTGCGCGGCGAACGCCTCGGCGGCGTTGTTGTACTCGGTGGCCTTCGCGGCGTCACCGGCCGCGGTGGCCTGGTCGGCCAGCGTCAACGCCTGACGCACGTTGACCTGCAGCTTCTCCACGTCGGCCAGCTGACGGTTGAGCCGCATCTCGAGTTGCCGCTGGTTGCCGATCACCTGCGCGGCCTGCTGGGTCAGCGCCTGGTGCGTCCGTTGCGCTTCCTCGATGGCCTGCTGGATCTGCACCTTGGGGTCTGCGTGCTCGTCGATCTTGGCGTTGAACAGCGCCGTGAGGTACTTCCACGCCTTGACGAACGGATTGGCCATGAGTTAGCTCCACCTTCGCTTCTTGAGGATCCGGATGGTCCCCGGATGGGCCTGAGGGGCTCTGCGCCTGCCGCTCAATTTAGTGGGTCGGCGCCGATCGCCCCACCCCTTACGTGTGGCTCGGCGCCGATCGCCACCCACTTACCTTCGCGGGATCGGCCCCGGCGGTCAGGCCAGCGCCAATGACGCTACCGGCGGGATGACGACCTTGATGCTGGTGCCGCTCGCGCCCTCCGCGGCCGCGCCGACGGCCGCCCGCTCCTCGCTGGCCATCCGCTCGCCGGCGTGGGTGAGAACCGACGATAACGGGACGTCCAGCGCGTCGCAGATCGCGTTCAGCAGCTCGCTGGACGGCTCCTTGCGGCCGCGCTCCACCTCGGACAGGTAACCGAGGCTCACCCGCGCCGAATCGGACACCTCGCGCAGCGTCCGGCCTTGTGTCGTGCGGGCCTCGCGCAGCACGTCGCCGATGACCTCTCGCACCAATGGCGGCATCCCGCCCTCCTTCGTCCAGTCGGCCCTGCGCGGCACGTACTCAGCTAGCCTCCGGCAGGTGCTCACTAGGTGAACGCCGGCAGCGGTGGTCTGGTTCCCGTCGGGTGGCGCCGAAATCAGACGGGCGTGCGGCGCACTTCCCGGATGGTCGACACGACGTAGTCGATCCCGGTGATCACCGTCAGCACCACCGCCGCGCCCATCACCACCGCCGCGATCGCCCGGAACGGCCCCGGTGTTCCCGCCCAGGGCAGCACGAACAATCCGATGGCCAGCACCTGCACCACGGTCTTGACCTTGCCGCCCCAGCTGGCCGGAATGACCCCGCGGCGGATCACGGCCAGCCGCAGCACGGTGACCCCGAATTCGCGCGCCAGGATCAGCACCGTGACCCACCACGGCAGTTCACCGAGCATCGAGAGCCCGATCAGCGCCGACCCGACCAGCGTCTTGTCCGCGATCGGGTCGACGAACGCGCCGAATTCGGTCGCCATGCCGTAGTTGCGGGCCAGCAGGCCGTCGAGCCGATCCGTGATGCAGGCGGCCGCGAAGATGACGAAAGCCACCACGCGGAAGCCGTTTTGGTGACCGTCTCCGGCGAAGAGGGCGAGCAGGAAGACGGGCACCAGCACGAGCCGCAACAGGGTCAGCGTATTGGCGAGGTTGGCGATGTTCGCGCGGCCTACCATCGGACCCGTCTGCGGCTGCCCCGACACGGCAACAGAATAACGGTTGACCAGCGCAGCCGTCCGCGATGTCGATACTGTTAGCCGTGACCCAAAGTCCGCAGCGCCCTCGGCCGCTGGTTCGGCGCGCGCGAACGTCCGACGTGCCGGCCATCAAGCACCTGGTCGACACCTACGCCGGAAAGATCCTGTTGGAGAAGAACCTCGTCACGCTCTACGAGGCTGTCCAGGAGTTTTGGGTGGCCGAGCACGAGGGCCAGGTGGTCGGTTGCGGCGCGCTGCACGTGATGTGGTCCGACCTCGGCGAGGTTCGCACCGTCGCGGTCAACCCGGCGCTGACCGGGCACGGCATCGGCCACGCGATCGTCGACCGGCTGCTGGAGGTCGCCCGCGAGCTGCAGCTGAAGCGGCTGTTCGTGCTGACGTTCGAGACCGACTTCTTCGCCCGGCATGGATTCACCGAGATCGAGGGGACGCCGGTGACCGCCGAGGTGTTCGAGGAGATGTGCCGCTCCTACGACATCGGTGTCGCCGAATTCCTGGACCTGAGCTACGTCAAGCCCAACATCCTCGGCAACTCGCGGATGCTGCTGAGGTTGTAGCGGCGGGCGTGAACCGAACGGCGGGATTCGGGCCCTGGCTTTCGCAGCGGGTGCACGTTCGGCGATACTCGAGGGCCGTCCGCGCCGGCGTCGCTGCCGGGACCGCCACCCAAACGATTTGCCGCACAACCGTATTCGTCAGTGCGAGAAGTCCGACGGTCGGAATTTCCCCTGGAGCAGCTTGTTCTCGATCTCCTCCAGGCTCTTACCGGTGAGGTCGGGCATGCGGAAGAATACGAATATCCAGGCTGCCACGTTGAACAACGCGTAGAGCCACATCGAGGGCCCGACCCCGATCGCATTGATGAGTGACAGCATCGTCAGCGTGATGAGCAGGTTGGTGCCCCACAGCGTCGCCGACTGGACGGCGGTGGCCGCCGGCCGCACCGCCAGCGGATAGGTCTCCGAGCCGGTCAGCCAGCCCATCAGCTGCAAGCCGCCGCCATTGAACAGCATGAAGGCGATCAGGCAGGTCATGATGCACGGAATCGCATCGCGACCGCTGTCGTTGCTGACGAAAAGCAGGCCCAGCACGAACAGGCTCAGCGCCGCGCCCGGCACCATGATGAGGGTGAGCCGGCGCCTGCCGACCCGGTCGATAATGATCAACCCGACCAATTGGGCGATCAGGTACGCCGCGCCCAGGCCCACCGAGATCTGCAGCGCCACGGACCTGTACACGCCGTCGTTGGTCAATATCGTCGGCGAATAGTAGATGATCATCTCGATGCCGCTGAGCTGGGTGAACACCGCGATGCCGCAACCCAGGACCAGGGCCGGCCTCACCCAGGCGTCGCGCAGCCCACGCCACCCGCGGGTGCTGGCCGTGCGTTCGACGCGCGCGAGTTCGGTCGCTTCGGCCAGCTCGTCGGCCACGTTGTAGCCCTCGGGCCGGACACGCTCCAATACGGCTTGCGCGGCGTCTCGATCATCTTGCTTGACCAGCCAGCGCGGGCTTTCCGGCAGGCGCAGCAACAGCCAAAGCATGATCGCCGCGGGTACGCAGGCGAGTCCGATCGGCCCCCGCCAGGAAATCGAGTCGGAGAGCCCGACGAGGCTGGCGATGAGGATGCCCACCCCGATGGCAATTTGGAAGCACAACACCAACCGTCCCCGGTAGGCCGGTGGCGAGAGCTCGGCGACGTACATCGGTGCCGTCTGCGTCGCCCCGCCGACCGCGAAGCCCAGGACCAGCCGTCCCAGCGACAGCAGGATGGCATCGGGCGCGTCGGCGCACCACAACGCGCCGACGATGAAGACCACCGCCAGCATCACCAGCGTGCCGCGCCGGCCGCACCGATCGGACAGCCAGCTGCACGTCAACGCCCCGGCAACGGCGCCGAGCAGGATGCTGGCGGCGATCACCTGCTGCCAGCCCGCGGTGAGGTTGAAGTCCTGAGCGAGCTGCAATAGCGCCCAGGAGACGACACCGGTGTCGTAGCCGTAGAGCATCCCCGAGATCGCCGCGACGAGAGCAACGATGATCACGGAGCCGGTCAGTTGCTTCCCTGCCTCCGCGTTGCCCGTACCCGCGCCGTCAGCCTGATCGGTCCCCTTGCGCAATGTGGCGATACGAGAAAGCCGACTCGGCGCGGTCAGCGCCTCATCGCGGTGCTCCGACCACTGTTCGCGGTCTTCCGAATCGTCTGCGGCCACTAGCAGAGCCCGTGCTCGCTGCCGGGTAGGCCGGTGACGTCGGGCCGGTCGGCCATCGTCATCGCCTCCGTACGTCTGCTCGGATTTCATAAACGCTCGTTGTGGTTTTCCAGAGCCCGCTCTCGGCTCGATGCCGGCGGATATGCGTCTGTCGTTGGTGCGGTCAAGGCATTCGCCTATGCAGCGGCCCCGCCCGGCTTGCTCATTGGTCTGCCCAGGTCAGGCGGCTTGTCGCGGACGCGCTGTATGACTTCCCCATCGATCCGGAGAATGACCGGTCACGAATTCGGATAAGTCGAAAAGTGACTCGGCTACAGGTCGACCGTACTACAACGCTATTCAGCGAGAATGGTGTCTCCTGAGTGCGCCAGGCGTCACAGTCCAGTCGTCGGGTCCGACCCCCGGGGGACTACCCCAGTGGTCCGCGCCCGGCGCTAGTCCTCGGGGTCTCCCCCGCCGGCGTCGCTGCCACCGCGGATCAGCGCCAGCGTTCCGGCCAGTTCGTCGGGCTTGATCAGCACCTCGCGCGCCTTGGAGCCCTCCGACGGCCCGACGATGCCGCGGGTCTCCATCAGATCCATCAGCCGGCCGGCCTTGGCGAAGCCGACGCGCAGCTTGCGCTGCAGCATCGACGTGGAGCCGAACTGGCTGGACACCACCAGCTCCACGGCCTGCAGGAACACGTCCATGTCGTCGCCGATGTCCGGGTCGACGTCGGTGCGCTCGCCGGTGGGCTTGGCGGTGGTGACGCCCTCGGTGTATTCGGGTTCGGCCTGGTCCTTGCAGGCGGTGACGACGGCGTGGATCTCCTCGTCGGTGATGAAGGCGCCCTGCAGCCGGATCGGCTTGTTGGCGCCCATCGGCAGGAACAGGCCGTCGCCCATGCCGATCAGCTTCTCGGCGCCGGCCTGGTCCAGGATGACGCGGCTGTCGGTCAGCGACGACGTGGCGAATGCCAGCCGGGACGGCACGTTGGTCTTGATCAGGCCGGTGACCACGTCCACCGACGGGCGCTGGGTGGCCAGCACCAGGTGAATGCCTGCGGCGCGGGCCTTTTGGGTGATCCGCACGATGGCATCCTCGACGTCGCGCGGCGCCGTCATCATCAGGTCGGCCAGCTCGTCGACGATCGCCACCACGTACGGGTAGGGCCGGTACTCGCGCTGGCTGCCCAGCGGCGCGGTGATGGCACCCGAGCGGACCTTCTCGTTGAAGTCGTCGATGTGCCGCACCCGGGACGCCTGCATGTCCTGGTAGCGCTGCTCCATCTCCTCCACCAGCCACGCCAGCGCGGCCGCCGCCTTTTTGGGCTGGGTGATGATCGGGGTGATCAAATGCGGAATGCCTTCATACGGCGTGAGTTCCACCATCTTCGGGTCGATCAGGATCATCCTGACCTCCTCCGGGGTGGCGCGCGCCAGCAGCGACACCAGCATCGAGTTGACGAAGCTGGACTTACCGGAGCCGGTCGAGCCGGCCACCAGCAGGTGCGGCATCTTGGCCAGGTTGGCCGAGATGAAGTCGCCCTCGATGTCCTTGCCGAGCCCGATCACCAGCGGGTGGTGGTCGCGCCGGGTCGAGGGGGCGGTGAGCACGTCGGCCAGCCGCACCATCTCCCGGTCGGTGTTGGGCACCTCGATGCCCACGGCCGACTTGCCGGGAATGGGCGCCAGCATCCGCACGCTTTCTGTCGCCACGGCGTAGGCGATGTTCTTCTGCAGCGCGGTGATCTTCTCGACCTTCACGCCCGGCCCCAGCTCGACCTCGTAGCGGGTGACGGTCGGCCCCCGGGTGCAGCCGGTCACGGCGGCGTCGACCTTGAACTGGGTCAGCACCTCGGTGATGGCGTCGGCCATGACGTTGTTCGCGGCGCTGCGCTTCTTGGGCGGATCCCCCGCCACCAGCAGGCTCAGCGAGGGCAGGGTGTAGGGCCCCTCGACGACCCGGTCCAGCTCGACGGTGTCGTGCCGGTCCGCCGACCGCCCGCGCTTGCGGCCCCGCGAGCCCTGCGCGGCGGGCTGGACGGCGGGTTCGGGCACGGTGGGAATGTCGTCCTGCAGCGCGGCCTGGGCGTCGTCGTCGGGCGACCACGCCGGCGGCGACTCGTCCGGGACGGAGGACGCGTCCTCGTGGTAGCTGGCGGGCTCGGCCTCGGCGTCGTCGTCGAACTCATCGGCGTAGTCGTAGGGCTCGTCCTCGTAATCCTCGTCGACGAACCGGGTGTGGAACAGGTTGCGCATCACCACGGGCACCTCGCGGATGGTGGTGCCGGTCAGCAGCAACAGGCCGAACATGAAGCCGATGAACAGCAGCGGCGCCGCGATCCAGGGTGTGAGCCCGTCCGAGAGCGGCCCGCCGATGGCGAAGCCGATGAAACCGGCCGCGCGGCGGCGCGCTTCGGGGTCTCCCGGCGAACCGGACCACAGGTGACGCAGCCCGAGCACCGACAGCGTGATCAGGCTGGCGCCCAGGATCAGCCGGGGGCGCACATCCGGGTTGGGCTCGGTGCGCATCAGGGTCACCGCCACCGCGGCGGTGGCGGCCGGCAACGCCAGCACACCCGCGCCGATGAAGGTCCGCAGCAGGGTGTCGACCCACGTGCCGACCGGCCCGGCGGCGTGGAACCACGAGCTCGCGGCGACCACCACGGAAAAGCCCAGCAACAGCAGCGCGATGCCGTCGCGGCGATGCCCGGGGTCGATGTCGTGGGCCCGCCCGATCGACCGGGCCGCGCCGCCGGTTCCCCGGGCGGCCATCAGCCAGATGGCGCGCGCGGCGCGGCCGCAGGTCAGCCCGGCGCCCACCAGCGGCGCGTGCTTAGGCCGCCTGGCGGACTTGCTGACCTTCTTGCGGGGCGCCGCCGGGCGCGCACCCCGGGATCCGCTGGCGCGCGAAGAGGCCTTTGACCTGCTCGTTCGGCTTCCGGAGCGGGCGGCGGTCTTACTGGGCATGACGGCAAGGGTAGTCGCAATGACATCATCTACACCACCCGCCACACTGGTAACGATTCGGCTTGTCGGGCATGGGGCCACTGGGCCGCCAAATCGCGTGAGTAGGGTGACATTCGGTTGCGAGAAGTCGTGCTCGTCACCCACCCTCACCGCGCCCCAGGAGGCCATCAATGCCCGTTGTCGTCGTCGCCACCCTGACCGTCAAACCCGAGTCGGTCGACACCGTTCGCGAGATCCTCAAAACCGCGGCCGTGGAGGTGCACGAGGAGCCGGGCTGCCAGCTGTATGCCGTGCACGAGTCGGGCGAGACCTTCGTCTTCGTCGAGCAGTGGGCCGACGCCGAGGCGCTCAAGGCGCACAGCACCGCGCCGGCCGTCACCAAGATGTTCACCGCGGCCGGCGAGCACCTGGACGGCGCCCCCGACATCAAGATGCTCCAGCCGGTCCTGGCCGGCGACCCGGCCAAAGGACAGTTGCGGCCCTGATGACCCGCTCGTCGCAAGGACCCCTGAAGGGCAAGGTCGCCTTCATCACCGGCGCCGCGCGCCGGCCGGGCCCCGCGCCCCCCGGTCGCCAGGGCGCCCACCGGGCCCGCCAAAAAGCCGGGGAGCAGGTGGGCCACAAAGCCACCCGGCCCGACAAGCAGGCCCCCCCCGC
>NZ_BAAGDE010000045.1:0-38130 GCF_054660795.1 Mycobacterium sp. MUNTM1 | reverse complement strand
CCGCTCGCCCCACCCACCCCTTAGGCCCACGGCCGCATACACCCCCGGCCCCGCGCGGGCCCCGGGCGGCGCCCACGCGGTGCGCCTGGCCGCCGACGGCGCCGACATCATCGCCGTCGACCTGTGCGACCAGATCGCCAGCGTCCCCTACTCGCTGGCCACCGCCGACGACCTGGCGGCCACCGTGAAGCTGGTGGAAGACACCGGCGCCCGCATCGTCGCCCGGCAGGGGGACGTCCGCGACCGCGACTCGCTCTCGGCGGCGTTGCAGGCGGGGCTCGACGAGTTCGGCCGGCTGGACATCGTGGTGGCCAACGCCGGGATCGCCCCCATGCAATCCGGTGACGACGGCTGGCACGACGTCATCAACGTCAACCTGACCGGCGTCTACCACACCATCAAGGTCGCGATACCCACGATGGTCAAGCAGGGCACCGGCGGGTCGATCGTGTTGATCAGTTCGAGCGCGGGGCTGGCCGGGGTCGGCAGCCCGGACGCCGGTTCCGTCGGCTATGCCGCCGCCAAGCACGGAGTGGTCGGGCTGATGCGGGTCTACGCGAATTTGCTTGCCGGGCAAACGATCCGGGTGAACTCGATCCATCCGTCCGGCGTCGAGACGCCGATGATCAACAACGAGTTCACCCGCGAGTGGCTGGCCAAGATGGCCGCGGCGACGGACACGCCGGGAGCCATGGGCAACGCCATGCCGGTGGAGGTGCTGGACGTCGAGGACATCGCGAACGCGGTGGCGTGGCTGGTGTCCGACCAGGCGCGCTACATCACCGGTGTGACCTTGCCGGTCGACGCGGGATTCCTGAACAAGTAGCCACCATGGCACGAAACCCGGTTGCGCAGACTGCATTTGGCCCGATGGTGCTGGCCGCCGTGGAGCAGAACGAGCCGCCCGGACGCCGCCTCGTCGACGACGACTTCGCCGAGCTCTTCCTGCCCGCCCCGCTGCGGTGGCTCGTCGGCGCGACCCGGTTCGCGCCGGTTCGCCGGCTGATGATCCGCGGCTCGGAGTTCACCGGGCCGGGATTGTGGGCGAATCTGGCCTGCCGCAAGCGCTTTATCGCCGACAAGCTCAAGGAGTCACTCGACGACATCAACGCCGTCGTCATCCTCGGGGCGGGGCTGGACACCCGCGCCTACCTTTTGACGCGGCGGGTGCGCATCCCGGTGTTCGAGGTCGATCTGCCGGTGAACGTCGCCAGGAAGTTCAAGACCGTGCGCCGGGTGCTCGGTGAGCTGCCGCTGTCGGTGCGGTTGGTGGCGTTGAACCTCGAGCACGACGACCTGCTCACCTCGCTCGCCGAGCACGGCTATCGCACCGATTACCGGGTGTTCTTCATCTGCGAAGGCGTCACCCAGTACCTCACCGAGGCGACGGTCCGGCGCACGCTGGACGGGCTGCGCGCGACCGCGCCCGGCAGCCGTCTGGTGTTCACCTACGTCCGTAGGGATTTCATCGACGGCACCAACCGGTACGGCACCCGCACGCTGTACCGCACCGTGCGCCAGCGGCGCCAGCTGTGGCACTTCGGCCTGCAGCCCGACGAGGTCGCCGCGTTCCTCGGCGAGTACGGCTGGCGGCTGATCGAGCAGGCCGGTCCCGACGAGCTCGCCCAGCGCTACGTCGAACCCACCGGCCGCAAACTCAAAGCCTCGCAACTGGAGTGGTCGGCCTACGCGGAGAAGATCTAGCGGGTCAACCCAACCCGGGCCGCCCCGCGACACTTAAATCACGCACGCGACACGCCGTAAATCACCGCATTGGTTTAAGTTTCGCGGCGGAACTAAGTTGCTAGACCTCGATGACGGTCGGAACGATCATCGGCTGCCGGCGGTAGGTTTCGCCCACCCACTTGCCGACGGTGCGCCGCACGCCCTGGGCGATGCGGCTCGGGTCGGTGATGTTCTCGGCCAGCAACGCTTCCAGCTCCGCCTCCACCCTGCGCACGGCGGGCTCGAGCGCCTTGGGGTCCTCGGAGAAGCCGCGCGAATGCAGGTGCGGCGGGGCGACCGGACGCCCGGTGCCGCGCGCGACCACCACGGTCACCGCCACGAAACCGGACGACAGGATGAGCCGCTCGCCCAGGGTGATGTCGCCGACGTCGCCGTTGATCAGGCCGTCGACGAACATCTTGCCCACCGGCACCGCGCCGGCGATCGAGGCCTTGCCCGCGACCAGGTCGACGGTCACCCCGTTCTCGGCCAGCAGGATCGACTCCTCCGGCACGCCGGTGCGGGCAGCCAGTTTGGCGTTGGCGCGCAGCATGCGCCACGTGCCGTGCACCGGCATGACATTGCGCGGCCGAATCCCGTTGTACAGGAACAACAGTTCCCCGGCATAGGCGTGGCCCGAAACATGCACGCGCGCTTGAGCGTTGGTGACGACGCGGGCCCCGATCTTGGCGAGCTCGTCGATGACGCCGTAGACCGCTTCCTCGTTGCCCGGGATCAGCGACGACGCCAACACCACCAGGTCGCCCGCGGTCAGCGTGATGCTGCGGTGCTCACCGCGCGACATCCGCGACAGCGCCGACATCGGTTCACCCTGGGTGCCGGTGGTGATCAGCACCACCTTCTCGGCCGGCATCATCTCGGCGGCCCCGATGTCGATCACGTCCGAGTCGGCCACCCGCAAAAATCCGAGTTCGCGGGCAATGCCCATGTTGCGCACCATGGATCGGCCGACGAACGATACCCGCCGGCCCAAAGCGACTGCGGCATCGATGATCTGCTGGACGCGGTCCACGTTGGACGCGAAGCACGCCACGATGACGCGGCCCTCGGCGCCGCGGATCAGGCGGTGCAGCGTCGGGCCCACTTCGCTTTCCGACGGCCCGACGCCGGGGTGCTCGGAATTGGTTGAGTCGCACAGGAACAGGTCCACCCCGGCGTCGCCGAGCCGGGACATGCCGGGCAGGTCGGTCGGGCGGCCGTCCAGCGGAAGCTGGTCGAGCTTGATGTCGCCGGTGTGCAGGATGGTTCCCGCGCCGGTGTGCACGGCGATCGCCAGCGCGTCGGGGATGGAGTGGTTGACGGCGAAGTACTGGCATTCGAACACGCCGTGGGTGCTCTTCTGGTCCTCGGCCACCTCGACGAACACCGGCTTGAGGCGGTGCTCGCGGCACTTCGCGGCGACCAGCGCCAAGGTGAACTTCGAACCGACCACCGGGATGTCGGGGCGCAACTTGAGCAGAAACGGGATGCCGCCGATGTGGTCCTCGTGCGCGTGGGTCAGCACCAGCGCCTCGATGTCGTCGAGCCGGTCCTCGATGTGGCGCAGGTCCGGCAGGATCAGATCCACCCCGGGCTCGTCGTGGGTGGGGAACATCACGCCGCAGTCGATGATCAGCAGCCGGCCCAGGTGCTCGAAAACCGTCATGTTGCGGCCGATTTCGCTGATGCCGCCAAGAGCAGTGACCCGCAACCCTCCCGCGGCCAAGGGGCCTGGCGGGGTGAGGTCTACGTCCACTTCTCGGAAACTCCTCGGGTCACCGCAGCACCGAGGCCGCGCGCATATCGGCGGCCAACGCGTCGAGTTGTTCTGGCGTCGCGGGCATTTGCGGCAGCCGCGGATCGCCGACGTCGATTCCCTGCAGCCGCAGGCCCGCCTTGGACATCGTCACGCCGCCGAGGCGGGCCATCGCGTCGCACAGCGGGGCGACGTTGGCGTTGATCTTGCGGGCGGTGGCGATGTCCCCGGAGCTGAAGGCGGACAACATTTCCCGCAGCTGCCCCGCCGCCACGTGAGAAATCACGCTGATGAATCCAGTGGCGCCCATGGCCAGCCAGGGCAGGTTCAGCGCGTCGTCGCCGGAGTAGTAGGCCAGGCCGGTTTCGGCGATGATCTGGCCGCCGCTGTGCAGGTCGGCCTTCGCGTCCTTGATCCCGACGATGTTCGGGTGAGCGGCCAGCGCGCGGATGGTCTCGGGCTGGATCGGAATCACCGAACGCGGCGGGATGTCGTAGAGCAGCACCGGCAAGTCGGTCGCGTCGGCGACGGTGGTGAAGTGGGCGATCAGCCCGCTCTGCGGCGGCTTCGAGTAGTACGGGGTGACCACCAGCAGCCCGTGGGCGCCCTCGGCCGCGCAGGCCTTGGCCAGCCGGACGCTGTGGGCGGTGTCATAGGTGCCCGCGCCGGCGATGACGCGGGCCCGGTCGCCGACGGCCTCCAACACGACGCGCAGCAGCTCGCGCTTCTCGTCGTCGGTGGTGGTCGGGGACTCGCCGGTGGTCCCGGAGATCACCAGCCCGTCACAGCCCGCGTCGATCAGGTGATTGGCCAGCTGGGCGGCCGCGGCGGAGTCAAGGGAGCCGTCGGGGTGAAACGGTGTGACCATCGCGGTCAGCACGGTTCCCAACCGCGCTGGGGCGTCGAATCCGACCGTGCTCACGGTGTTCAGGTTACCTGGCGCCAGCAAGGTATTTAGCACCCACGTGGACGCGCGCCGCGGCGCGTCGACGCGTCAGGCCTCGGTCGCCAGCGGGCTGGTCGCGACCTCCGTGCCGTCGGCCAGCGTGGAGATCTCGAAGTCGGCGAACACCGCGGGCGCCACACCCCCCAGCTGGCGCAGGCACTCGATGGCGAGCCGCCGGATTTCCACGTCGGCGTGCTCGCTGGCGCGCATGGCGATGAAGTGGCGCCACGCCCGGTAATTGCCGGTCACGACGATGCGGGTTTCGGTCGCGTTGGGCAGCACGGCGCGGGCGGCCTGGCGGGCCTGCTTGCGCCGCAGCACCGCATTCGGTTGATCGGCGAATCTCGCTTCGAGTTTCGCCAGCAGTTCGGTGTAGGTGGCGCGGCTGGCGTCGGCGGCCGCGGCCAGGATCTGCTGCAGTTCCGGATCGTCTTCCATGCCCGGCGGCACGACGACGTGCGAGTCCTTCTCTGGGACGTAGCGCTGAGACAGCTGCGAATAGGAGAAGTGCCGGTGCCGGATCAGCTCGTGGGTGCATGAGCGCGAGATGCCGGTGATGTAGAACGACACGCTCGCGTGTTCGAGCACCGAAAAGTGGCCGACGTCGATGATGTGCTTGATGTAGCCGGCGTTGGTCGCGGTCTTGGGGTTGGGTTTCGACCAGCTTTGATAGCAGGCCCGGCCGGCGAACTCGGTGAGCGCTGGGCCGCCGTCGGCGTCGGTGCTCCACGGCACGTCCGGGGGGGCCAAGAAGTCGGTCTTGGCGATCAGTTGCACGCGCAGCGGCGCGATCTGGGCCACGGCGCTCACCTTAGCCCGGCGACGATGCGCGCCGCGGAGTGGCGCGAGGAGGAGCCGGGCAATCAGCCGCACGCGTGCCGGGCGAATCGGCGTCTCTGACCCGCACCGTGCCGCAGATCAGCGACGGCAGCAGCGCGTCGCGCAGCCCCGCCAGCCGCGCGCTCTCGGTGCGGCGCGCGTGACACAGCGCGCCCAGCCCGGTGAGCGACCGCAGCGCCTCGGCGCCCAACCGGCGCACATCGGGGACCGACGCGTCCAGCAGGTCGCGCGGCTGAATTCGCTGATGGCTGCCCGAGGTTCCCGCGACCCGCCGCTGCAGCCGTTGCAAGACGTCGGGTTGGCGCAGCGCCGACCACAGCGCGGAGGAATCGATGCCGACCGGCAGCAGTGCGACGAACTCCGTGCTGGCCACCGCCATCTCCGGCGGCAGGCCCAGCACGTTCCAGATCCGCGGGATCCGCGGGTTCAGCTTGGCGAACAGGACGCACGGCCGGGTCAGCAGCAGCTTGGCGCTGCGCACCTGCGCCGCGCCGACCAGGTGGGGTCTGGCGCCGTCGTCGAACGCCGGGAGGCTGAAGTGGCCGAGGCGAGCGTCGAACTCGCTGACGTTGCGGGTCGCGGTCGACCGGGTGGCCAGTCTCGACAGCCGCACCCGATCCGGTGCCGATGCGGCGAGGGCGACCATCAGGCGTTCCGCCGTCTCGATCACTCGGTCGTTGGCGGCGATCTTGTCGTCGAACGCCCCCAGCAGCTCGGCGATCCGCCGCCGTTCGCGCGCCGCGACGGTCCGTACCGGAACATCGTTCAGGATTTTCCGGTTGAGCAGGGGCTGCCCCGATCCAGATCGATGATCGGCCAGCCGGCAGGTCTGCAGGGCGTAATACCAATACCGGGTCTCTTGCGGGTCTTTGGCGCGGCACACCAGCGCGTTTTCGGTGACCCAGACCTCGGAGTCGCAGTAGCGCAGGCTGCCGCAGTACGACCCGACGCGGCCGAGCACGATCAACGGCCCGGTGGCGTTGTGCTCGGCTGCGTACCCGATGGCGCCGTTGGCGCCGTAGACGGGGACGCGCCCGCCGGGGTCGCGTGGCGGGGCGCTGCGTCCGGCGCTGAAGTCGAGGTGCTCACCCAGGACGGTCTTCACCGCAGCCGCCTCACCTGTTGGCGCACCACGGTTTCCGCGCGGGCCGAGTCGTCCAGCGCGGCCAGCAGCTCGTCGGTCAACCGCGCGATCTTGTCGTCGACGGGTTCGCCGTCGTCCGGCACGGTGGGTGGGTCGACGTAGCGTCCCGGCGTCAGCGGGTAGCCCGCGGCCCTGATGGCGTCCACCGGGACGGACTGGCAGAACCCTGGAACATCTTGATAGGTAAGGCCTTTGGTGACGGCCGACGCCGCGCCCGACCACGCGTGACAGGTGTCCGCGATCCGGGCGATCTCCTCGCGGGTCAGGGCGCGCTCGGCCCGATCCACCAGGTAGCCCAGGCCGCGCGCATCGATGAACAGCACCTGCCCCGACCGGTGCGCCTTGTCCATGGCGAAAAACCACAGGCACACCGGTATTCCGGTGCTGCGGAACAGCTGCGCGGGCAGCGCGATCATGCACGACACCAGGTCCGCATCGACGATCCCGGCGCGGATGTCGCCCTCGCCCATCGCGTTCGACGACATGGAGCCGTTGACCATCACCACGCCGGCCGTGCCACTCGGGGCCAGCTTGGACAGGATGTGCTGAATCCAGGCGTAATTCGCGTTGGTCGCGGGCGGAATGCCGAAGCGCCAGCGTGGGTCATGTTCGTCGCGGGCCCAATGTTTGATGTTGAAGGGCGGATTGGCCAGCACGTAGTCCATCTGCACGCCGGCGTGCAGATCGGTGGCCAGCGTGTCAGCACACCGCACGCCCAGGCCCGCGTTGTCGATGCCGTGCACGGCGAGGTTCATCTTCGCCATCCGCCAGGTCTGCTCGACGCTTTCCTGCCCGTAGACGGTGATTTTCGCGGGATCGCCGTCGCGTTCGGCGATGAAGTGTTCGGTCTGCACGAACATTCCGCCCGACCCGCAGCACGGGTCATACACCCGCCCGCCGGTCGGTTCGAGCACCTCGACGAGCAACCGCACGACGCTGGGCGGGGTAAAGAATTCGCCGCCCCGGCGCCCTTCCGCGCGGGCGAAATTGCCCAGGAAGTACTCGTAGACCTCGCCCATCAGGTCCCCGACCCGCCCGCCGTCGTCGCCGATTCGTGCGCCGTCGAGCACGGTCACCAGGTCGGCGAGGCGACGCGGGTCGAGCTTTTCGTACAGCCGGGGCAGCGTCCCGGCCAGCGCCGGGTTCGCCGTCATCACGGCGTCCATCGCATCGTCCGCCAGGCGGCCGATGCCCTCGGATGCGACGTTGTCCGCCAACGCTTTCCAGTGCGGTTCGGAGACGTGCTTGAGGAACACCAACCCCAGGATCACGTCCTTGTACTCGCCGGCCGACAGCGAGCCGCGCAGCTTCTCGGCCGCCTTCCACAGCGTGGCCTTGAGCTCCTTGGACGTCGACGGCGACATCAGCTGACCCGCTTGGCCGCCGCGCGCAACTCGCCGGACAGATCGCCGCGACCGGCGACGCTGACTCCGCCCAGGCCCAGCCAGGACGCCATGGACTCGAGTTCACCGGCCAGCGCCGCGGCGACGCGGGGCCTGGGCGCGTCGGGCTCGCCGAACGCGCCGAGGACGCGCAGCGAGTCGGCGGCGCGGTCGGCCTTGAGGTCCACCCGCGCGACCAGCCGCCCGTCCATCAGCAGCGGCCACACGTAGTAGCCGTACTGCCGCTTGGCGGCGGGGGTGTAAATCTCGATGCGGTAATGGAATTCGAATAATCGCTCGACGCGCGGCCGGAAGAAGATGAGCGGGTCGAACGGGCACAGCAGCGCGGTGCCGCGGTCGGCGCGGGGCACCGTGCGGCCGGCCCGCAGGTAGGCCGGCGCCGGCCACCCGTCGACGTCGACCGGCTCGATGTCACCGGTGGCCACCAACGCGGCGATCGCCGGCTTGACCTGCTGGGCCGACAGCCGAAAGTAGTCGCGGATATCGGCCTCGGTGCCCACCCCCAGCGCGGTGGCAGCCCGCAGCGCGAGTTCGCGGATCGCCTCGTCGTCGTCGACCTCGCGAGCCAGCACGGCGGCCGGCAGCACCCGCTCCACCAGGTCGTAGTGGCGGGCGAAGCCCACGCGGGTGGCCGTGGTGAGCACTCCGGCGGAAAACAGCGCCTCGGCCACCCATTTAATGTCGCTGCGGCTGCCCCACCAGCTTCCCTTGGGCCCGCGCGGTCCGGCCTCGAGGTGGGCCTCGATCTGTCCGGCGGTGCTGGGCCCGAGTTCGGCGACCGCGGCGACGATCTTATCGGCGAGTTGCGGGTTGGCCTTGACGATGTGGGTACCCCACCGGCCATGGGTGTACTGGCGCATCCGCCAGCGCAGCAGCGGCCAGTCCTCGACGGCCATCAGCGCGGCCTCGTGCGCCCAGTACTCCGCCAGCAGCCGCGACGACCGCGGGCCCCAGGCGGCGCGGTCGAGCACGTCCCGGTCGTAGGGGCCGAGCCGGCTGAACACCGGCGCATAGTGGGCGCGCACTGCCACCGAGACCGAATCCAGTTGCAGCACTTGAATTTTGGAGATCAGCCGCTTCAAGTGCGCGCGGGTGATCTCGCCGCCGGGGCGGGGGTCGGTAAATCCTTGGGCCGCAACGGCTATCCGCCGGGCTTGGGCGGCCGACAGCCTGCGGGTTGGCACGGCGCTGAGGATACCTCGTGGGTGCGACAACGCTCGGCGACCCGGCCGGGGCCGGCCGTGGGCTCAGCCCGCGGCGACCTTGCGGTCCAGCGGCTGCAACACGCCCTCGTCGTCCGAGCCGTTTTGTTCCTGGTAGGCGGCCTCGAGGGCCATCGGAACCTCGTCGAGGTCGCGGTACACGCCCATCAGCTGCTCGAGGATCTTGATGCGCTGGGCCGTCGCCTCGACCACCGCGCGCCGCGCCTTCTCCCGGTAGTGATCGGCGCCCTTTTTCGCGTCGCCGAGGAGCTGCTCGCACTCCCGCTCGGCGTCCTGGCGCGCCTTCTCGATCGCCGACTGCGTTTCGGCGCGCATCTCGGCCAGTTCGGCGTCCAGCTTCTCCTTGGTTTCCGCGTACTCGGTTTCCAGGGCTTTCTGCTGCGCGGCCATGTCGGCGAGCACCTCGTCGCGCTTTCGTTCCGCGGCTTCGGCCTCGGCCTCGGCCGCGGCGATCAGCGCATCGGCCTCCGCCCGCGCCTCGGCCTGCATCTCGGCCACCTCGTCGACCGCGCGGCTGAGCATCTTCGCCATCCGCTGCTGCACCGCGTGCGGCGACGGCGAGGTGTCCGTGAGCACGGCCACCTCCTTGCGCAGCGCGGCCGTCTGATCGCCGGATTCCTGCAGCCGCGCCCGCAGGCTCTCGACGTCGTCGAGCAGTAGCTGCTGCTTGGTGGTCAGCATCTCGATGTGGGCATCAACCGCGGCCGCGTCGTAGCCCATGAATTTTCGAGAGAACGTCTTCACGGGTTCGGTTTTCACTGCCAATTCCCCCTTCTCTCCAAACACCTGGTTGACGCCGTGCGACCCGCCCCCGCGTCCGAGTATGTCAGGTCAGGGCGTGGGCGCGAACGGGTGCGCGGAGGGCCGACGGTAGCTGTGGAAGCGGTACCGCAGCCCCGACCGGCTGGCCAGCCAGTCCCCCGTTTCGCCCACCCAAGTGTCGTCCAGCGTCGGCGCCAGCGCATCGTCGTCGTCGCGTCGCAAATCGATTTCGATCTCGGTGACCTCGCAGCGGGTGGCGTACGGCAGTCCCAGCAAATAAATCTGCTCGCCGCCGATGACCCATGTCTCCGGGCCGCCCGCGCCGTGCGCGAGGGCCTCCTCCATGGTCCCGGCCACCTGCGCCCCGTCGGCGACAAAGCCGGCGTCGCGGGACAGGACGACATTGCGCCGGCCCGGTAGCGGCCGCACCTTCGCCGGCAACGAGTCCCAGGTCCGCCGGCCCATGATCACCGGGTGTCCCATGGTCACCTCTTTGAACCGGGAAAGATCTTCCGGCACGTTCCAGGGGATGTCGCCACCGCGCCCGATCACGCCGGAGGTCGACTGAGCCCACACCAGGCCCACCTCGGTCATACGCGCTACTCCTTGATCCCGGCTTGCAAGCCGCCCGAGCCGGCGTCGTGGCCGGCGCGCTTCATACAGCGACTGGGGCTTTGATCGCCGGATGTGGGTCGTAGTTCTTTACGACGACGTCGTCGTAGGTGTAATCGAATATCGAATCCCGTTCGCCCAGAACTAGTTCCGGGTACGGCCGGGGATCGCGGCTCAGCTGCAACCGCACCTGCTCGACGTGGTTGTCATAGATGTGGCAGTCCCCGCCCGTCCACACGAACTCGCCGACGGCGAGGCCGGCCTGGGCGGCCATCATGTGCGTCAGCAGCGCATAGCTGGCGATGTTGAACGGCACACCCAGAAACAGGTCGGCGCTGCGCTGGTAGAGCTGGCAGCTCAGCCGCCCGTCGGCCACGTAGAACTGGAAGAACGCGTGACACGGCGGCAGCGCCATCTGCGGGATCTCGCCGACGTTCCAGGCCGACACGATGATGCGCCGCGAGTCGGGGTCGTTGCGCAGCAGGTCGAGGGCCGCGCTGATCTGATCGACGTGCTCGCCCGACGGCGTCGGCCAGGACCGCCACTGCACACCGTAGATCGGCCCGAGATCGCCTGTGTTGCTTGCCCATTCGTCCCAGATGGTGACGCCGTGCTCGTGCAGCCAGGCGACGTTGGAGTCGCCGCGCAAAAACCACAGCAGCTCGTAGACCACCGACTTGAGGTGCACCTTCTTGGTGGTGAGCAACGGGAAGCCGGCGGCCAGGTCATAGCGCAGCTGCTGACCGAACAGGCTGCGGGTCCCGGTGCCGGTGCGGTCGGACTTGGCCGTTCCCCGATCGAGCACCAGGCGGAGCAAGTCCTCGTAGGGCGTCGGGATCGGCACGCCGCCAGCTTAGCGGCGATCGCAAGCGCGGCGTGGCCGGGCGCGGCGGGTCGACGCCAATGAATTCGTGTCGACGCCCGCGGAGTAGAACGGGTGCCATGCCGAACATCATCGACGTCGTCACCACCCCCGATGGCACCTGCACGGTGCACCTGTTCACCCCCGACGGCCCGGATTCCCAAGTCCCGTGGCCCGGTGTGGTCATGTATCCCGACGCCGGCGGCGTGCGCGACACGTTCCAGCAGATGGCCGCCAAGCTGTCCGGCTTCGGCTACACCGTGCTGCTTCCCGACGTCTACTACCGCACCGCGGATTGGGCGCCGTTCGACATGGCGACCGTGTTCACCGACAAGAAGGAGCGCGGGCGCCTGTTCTCGATGATCGGCAGCGTGACCCCGGACCGGATGGCCGCCGACGCCGGCGCGTTCTTCGACTATCTGGATGCCCGCCCGGAGGTGGTCGGCGAGCGATTCGGGGTATGCGGCTACTGCATGGGCGGCCGGACGTCGCTGATGGTGGCCGGGCGGGTGCCCGACCGGGTGGCCGCGGCGGCGTCCTTCCACGGCGGCGGCCTGGTGACCGACACCGAGGACAGCCCGCACCTGCTGGCCGACCGGATGAGCGCCACGGTGTACGTGGGCGGCGCCGAGAACGACGCGTCGTTCACCGCCGGTCACGCCGAGCAGCTCGACAAGGCGCTGACGGCGGCCGGCGTCGAGCACACCATCGAGTGGTATTCGGCCGGGCACGGGTTCGCGGTTCCGGACAACGCGCCGTATGACGTCGCCGCGGCCGAGCGGCACTGGGACGCGATGACGGAGCTGTTCGCGGCGGCGCTACCGCGTTAGCGCGGTCATCAGCAGCGTCGCGGCCACCGCGGTGCCGTCGGTGCGGATCGCGGCGGCCACGGATCTCGCCCGCGCGCCGACCTGGTCGGCCAGGACCGCCTCGAGCGCGGCGGACAGCGACGCGGTGGTCGGGGCGGGCCCGTCATGGGCGGCGCCGATGCCCAGGTCGCGCACCCGGGTCGCCCAATAGGGCTGATCGGCCCCCTGGGGCACCACCACCTGCGGCGCGCCGGCCCGGGCGGCCGTCGTCGTGGTGCCCGCCCCGCCGTGGTGCACGACGGCGGCGACCCGCGCGAACAGCGCCTGGTGGTTGACCTCGCCGACGGCCAGGCAGTCGTCCCGGTCGTCGATCGGGGCCAGCTCGGCCCAGCCGCGCGAGACGACGGCCCGGCGGCCCTGCGCGCGGATCGCCTCGATGGCCGTCCGCGCGACGCCTTGCGAGGCGCGCATCGGCATGCTGCCGAAGCCCACGTAGACCGGCGGTGCGCCGGCGTCGAGGAATTCGATCACCTCGTCCGGCAGCGGACGCTCGTCGTGCAGCAGCCAGGCGCCGGTCTGGACGACGTCGAGGTCGGCGGGCTGCCACGGGTCCAGGATCGGATCGGTCGCCAGCCACGGGCGGTCGGTCAGCGCGTAGTCGCGCAGGTTGTCCAGCGGCGGCAGTCCGAGCCCTGCCCGGTGACCGTTGAGCGTCGCGCCGAACGGCTCCTGCATCTGCCGGCCGTCGAGTTGCCACAGCAGCCGGTTGTCGACCGTGCCCGGCGGGAACGGCCCGTTGGCGTACGTCGGCGGCGGGTGGTGCGGCGACGGCAGGATGGTGGGCTGGTAACTGACGTAGACGTAGGGGATCCCCAGGCTTTCGGCCACCGACCGGGCGGCCGCGGCGGCCGGTGGGAACCCGGCGACCACCAGCGCGTCGGCGCCCTCGGCCGCGGCGGCCACGGCGTCGAATTGCACGGCGATCAGCCCCTCCAGGTGCCGGCGCAGGTCCGCCTCCGACGGCAAAGCCCCGGTCTTCATCGCCCGCAGTGAGTCGCCGAACGGCAGCAGCGGCACGTCGACGCCGGCCAGCAGCTCGACGAATTCGGCGTCCGGGGGCACGCTCACCCGCGCGTCGACGCCGAGCCCCCGCAGGTGCACCGCGAGCGCGGCGAGCGGCGCGACGCCTCCGCGCGAGTCGTACGCCGACAGCAACACCCGCATTCGCGCCACTCCCACCTGCCTGGTCGGCAAACTCTATCGTCGCGGGCGCCGGCAGGCGCGCGGGCGCGGGCGGCGCGAAGGTCAGAACGCCGGCAGGTCCACCAATTCGGCCAGGCGGGCGCGGTGACGGTAGGCGGTGCCGAATGCCAACTGGTCGCTTTTGGCCCGCTTGAGGTACAGGTGGGCCGGATATTCCCAGGTCATCCCGATGCCGCCGTGCAGTTGTACGCACTCCTCGGCGGCGTGCACGGCGACATCGCTGCAGTAGGCCTGGGCGATGGCCGCCGCCGCGTCCGCGTCGGGGCCGCCGCCGGCGCACGTGTCGGCCGCGTAGCGCGCCGCGGCCGCCGCCGCGCCGACCTCGAACCACAGGTCGGCCAGCCGGTGCTTGATCGCCTGGTAGGAGCCGATGAGGCGGCCGAATTGCCTGCGCTCGCCGACGTAGCGCAGCGTGGTCTCGAAGCACCATTGGGCGACCCCGAGTTGCTCGGACGCGAGCAGGGCCGCCGCGGTTCGGATGGCGTCGGTGACCGGCTCGTCGCCCGCCCCGACGCGGGACGACGGAGACCCCGCAAACGACACGGCGGCAAGCGGTCTGGTCATGTCCAGCGCGAGCGCCAGGGAGATCTGCACGCCGGCCGCGTCGCGGGCGACGGTGTGCAGCTCGAGCCCGTCGCGCCCGGCGACCGGGACCACCAGCACGTCGGCCGCGTCGGCCCCGGCCACGCTGGTGACCGACCCGCTCAGCCCGTCCGCGCCGCCGCTGACGCCCGAGATCGGGTCGCCCGGTGCGCTCGACAGCGGCACCACCAACGCCGCGGTCAGCTCGCCCTGGGCCAGCGCCGAGACGGTCTCGGTGTCACCGGCACGCAGCAGCGCGATCGTGGCGAGGACGGCGCTGGACAGGAACGGCACCGGGGCGACGGCCCGCCCGATCTCCTCCATCACCACGGCGGCCTCGCGGGCGCTCGCGCCGGCGCCGCCGAGCGACTCCGGCACCAGCAGGCCGGCCACGCCCAGTTCGCTCGCGAGCGTGCGCCACACTCCCGAAAAGTCTTGCGGTTGCGGATCGTAGGCGCGCGCGACCGATTCGGGCGGGCACCGCTCGGCGAACAGCTGACGGACGCCGGCCCGCAGCGCCTCTTCGGTGTCGGAGTACAGCAGGTCGGCGGTGTGCGCGCTCATCGGGGCAGGTCCTTCCACGCGACGTCTTTGTCGACACGATGTTCACCCGGCAGGCCGAGGATGCGCTCGGAGATGGTGTTGCGCAAGATTTCTGACGTGCCGCCCTCGATCGAGTTGCCGCGCGCCCGCAGGTAGCGATAGCCGGGCCCGCGACCGACCAGGTCGACCGTCTCGGGCCTGCGCATGGTCCAGTCGTCGTAGAGCAGCCCGGATTCGGCGTGTAGTTCGATCTCAAAGCCCGAAATCGCTTGCGCCAGTTTGGCGAAAGCCACCTTCATGCCGGCGCCCTCGGGGCCGGGCTGACCGGTGGCCGCCTGTTGCCGCAACCGTTCACCGGCGAGCCGAAAGACCTCCGCCTCGACCCACAGCCGCATCAGCTGGTCGTGCATCGCGGGGTTGCGCAGCGCTGGCTCGTCACGCCAGGCCGCGGTGACCTTGCCGATGTGGCCGCCCTCCCGTGGGGTGCCGGCACGCGACCCGATGGCGACGCGTTCGTTGTTGAGTGTGGTGGTCGCGACCCGCCAGCCGCCGCCCTCCGGGCCGAGCCGATTGGCGTCGGGCACCCGGACGTCGGTGAGGAACACCTCGTTGAATTCCGCCTCGCCGGTGATCTGGCGCAGCGGCCGGATGTCGACCCCCGGTTGCGTCAGGTCGCAGAGGAAGTAGGTCAGACCGTGGTGTTTCGGCACGGTCGGGTCGGTCCGAGCGACCAGGATGGCCATCTGCGCGTGCTGCGCCTGCGAGGTCCACACCTTCTGCCCGTTGACAATCCAGTCTTGAGGGTTATGCGCGTCGCGCACCGCACGGGTGGCCACCCCGGCCAGGTCGGATCCGGCGCCCGGCTCGCTGAACAGCTGGCAGTAGATCTGCTCGCCGGTGAACAACGGGCGCAAGAACTTTCGCTTCTGCTCGTCCGTGCCGAAGGCCGCGATGGTCGGCGCCGCCATGCCCATGCCGATGTAATTCTTGCGGGTGCCGCCCACCGGCGCGCCCGCCGCGGCCAGCCGGGCATCGACGCGCTCCTGAGCTGTCCGCGGCAGATCCAGCCCGCCGAAACCGTGCGGTAGATGCACCCAGGCAAGTCCCGCATCGTATTGTGCGCCAAGGAAATCGCGCGGATTGCTGGTCGCCGGATCGTGCTCGTCGAGCAGGGCCTGCACCCGCGCATCCAGGTCGGCCGTATCGACCGCGGTCATTGCGCGCCGCCCGGTGCGGACTGGAACCCCTGTGCGGCGCCCAGCAGCAGGCCGCCGTCGATCACCATGGCCTCGCCGGTGATCCAGCTGGCCGCGTCGGAAACCAGGAAGGCGACGGCCGCGGCCACGTCGATCGGCTCCCCGATGCGCCCGAGCGCGATCGACGACGCCAGCGGGTCCTCGTGGTCCTTCCACAGCGCCTCGGCGAGTCGGGTCCGCACGACGCCCGGGCATATCGCGTTGACCCTGATGCGCGGCGAAAGTTCCAGCGCCAGTTGCTTGGTGACGTGGATCAGCGCGGCCTTGGTGGCGTTGTACATGCCCATCGCCGGCGATTGATGCAAGCCGCCGATGGAGGCCGTGTTGACGATCGCCCCGCCGTGCTCACCCATCCACGACTTGACCACGAGCGAGGTCCACAGCAGCGGGGCCCACAGGTTGACGTCGAAGATCTTGGTGAAGCGGGCGTGATCCTGCTCGATCAGCGGACCGTATGCCGGGTTGGTTCCGGCGTTGTTGATCAGGATGTCGACGCTGCCGAAGCGCTCCAGCGTGAGCTCGACGCAGCGGCGCGCCGCGTCCTCGTCGACCGCGTGGGCGCCCACCCCGAGGGCCTGCTTCCCCACCTGAGCGGCGGCCTCATCGGCGGCCTCCTGCTTGCGCGCGGTGAGCACCACGTTGGCCCCCGCGGCGGCCAGCTGCTGGGCGATCGACAGCCCGATTCCGCGCGATGCGCCGGTGACGATCGCGGTGCGGCCGGTCAGATCTTGTGAGGTCATGGTGTCGGGCCTTCCGTCGCCGGGGGGAGCCGCCGTTGAGCAGCGGGACTTCGTTTGCCGTCGAATTTTATTCGCGATGTTTTGAACATGTGTTGAGGTGGTATGCCACGCGCATGCTATCGAAATTGACACTCATGAAACCGCTGGTTGTCGCCGGGGCTGTCGCTGCGGCCATCGCCGCCGCGCCTGCGGCCGCTGCTGACGTCTACGTCGCCGGACCGGCCGCCGATTCCCCCGCACCGACCCACGTGACCTTCAAGGACGACCCGGGCGGCGGCGGCTGCGACGCCAATGGAAACTGCGGGTCCGGTGGCCAGTTCAACGGCCCCGGCGGCGGGCCGGGTGGCCAGGGCTGCGTGCCGGGCGTCGGCTGCGGCTCCGGCGGGCAGAACGCGGGCCCCGGCGGCATTCCGGGCGGACAGGGCTGTCTGCCGGGCGTCGGCTGCGGCTCCGGCCACGCCTAATCGCTGAAGCCCGTCAGCCTCCCGAGAGCCTGGTGATCCAGGCCCGGGAGGCTGCTGGGTCTATGACGTCGTCCAGTTCGAACGTGGTGGCCGCCCGCAGCGCCTTGCCGTGCTCGTAGGCGGCGGCCACCAGGCGGTCGAACAGCTTTTGCCGCTCGGCGGGATCGTCTGACTCGTCCGCGGCGGCCAGCTCTTTGCTGAACCCGAGGCGCACAGCGCCCTCCAGGCCCATGCCGCCGATCTCGCCCGTCGGCCACGCGACGGTGAAGTGCGGCGCGCGGAATGAACCACCGGCCATCGCCATCGCGCCGAGCCCATATCCCTTGCGCAGGATGATCATTCCCAGCGGCACCGTCAGCCGGGCTCCCAGGACGAACATCCGGCCGAACCGGCGAACCGCCGCTTGAGTCTCCGCGTCGGGCCCGACCATGAAGCCCGGGGTGTCGCACAACGAGATCACCGGCAGCCCAAACGATTCGCACAGGGTGAGGAAGTCGCCGGTCTTGTCGGCCGCCTCGGCATCGATCGCGCCACCCAGGTGATGGGTGCTGTTGGCGATCAACCCGTACGGCACTCCCTCGACGCGCACCAGCGCGGTGACGATTCCCACGCCGTAGTCTCCCCGCAGCTCCAGCACCGAACCGACGTCGACGACCGCCTCGATCGCCCGGTGCACGTCGTAGGCGCGTAACCGGTTCTGCGGCACCACATGCCGGGCCAGCCGCGGCTCGGGCGCCGTCCAGTCGCTCACGACGCCCTGGAAGTACGAGAGGTATTGTTTGGCCAGCGCGACCGCGTGCGGCTCGTCCCGGGCGACCAGGCTGACCACGCCGTTGCGGCGCTGCACGCCGATGGGCCCGATCGCCTCCGGTGGGTACACGCCCAGTCCGCCGCCCTCGATCATCGCCGGGCCGCCCATCCCGATGTTCGCGTCCGGCGTTGCGATGATCACGTCGCAGACGCCGGCCAGCGCGGCGTTGCCGGCGAAGCACCGGCCCGAAACGACCGACACCAGCGGCACTTTCCCGCTCAGCGCCGCCAGCATCCGGAATGTCGGGACGTCCAGCCCGGCGGCGCCGCCGACATCGGTGTCCCCCGGCCGGCCCCCGCCGCCCTCGGCGAACAGCACCACCGGCAACCGCTTTCGCGCGGCAAGGTCGAACACGCGGTCGGTCTTGGCGTGGTTGCGCATGCCTTGCGTGCCGGCCAGCACGGTGTAGTCGTAGGACACCACGACGGCCTGCGCGGCGGCCCGCCCGAACCGGTCGGCGCCGATGGTGGCCAGGCCGGCGACCAGTCCGTCGGCAGGGGTGTTGGCGATCAGGTCCTCTTCGGAGCGACGGCTGCGCTGGGCGGCAATGGCCAGCGCACCGTATTCGACGAAGCTGTCGGGATCGATGAGGTCGGCGATGTTCTCCCGCGCGGTGCGGCGGCCTCGGCTGTGCCTCTTGGCGACCGCGGCCTGGCGGCCCTCGTCCAAGGTCAGGGAATGCCGGTGCGCGACCTCGTCCAGATCGGCTCGCGGACGGTCCAGATCCATTGTGGCCAAGGCGGACTCGCCGTCGTCCGCCGCCTCCGTCCGGGTAAAGACCAGCAGCGGGTCTCCGGTCCCGACCACCTGCCCGGGCGCGACCAGAACCCGGACGGTGCGCAGCGCGTCCGGCGCGACGAGCACGTGCTGCATCTTCATCGCTTCCAGGACAACCAGCTGGGCGCCCGCCGGGTATTCGGCCCCCTCGGGCGCCACTTCGACCACGGTGCCGGCCAGCTGCGCGCGCAGCGCGTCCTCGCCGGGATAGAGCTCGACCGCCGCCACCCGCGGTGCTTGCTGGTGAGACTGCGCGGCCCGGGCCAGGTCGGGCAGCCTGTCGTCGAGGAAACCGGTGTCCACCCAACCGGATTCGATCCGGTCGTCGATCAGCAGCTCGCGCAGGAAACTGATGTTGGTGTGGACGCCCTCGATGCCGAACTCGGCCAGCGCGGTGCGCGCCTTGCGCACCGCCGCACGCCACGACGATCCATGCACGTCCACGATGACCTTGGCCAGCAGCGAATCGTACTGGGGGCTGATCACCAGCCCCGCCCGGCCGTACGTGTCGACGCGCACGCCGGGGCCGCTGGGCGGGGAGAACACCGTGAGCGTGCCCGCCGATCCGACGACGGAGAAGTCGGGCCCGAACGTCTCCGTGTTGACCCTGAGCTGAACCGCGATGCCGCGGCGAGCGGCCGGCTCGCCGATGACTTCCAGTCCGTCGGAGGCGATTCCGGAAGCCAGCCCCAGCTGGTAGAAGGAGGCACCGCCGGCGATGGCCAGCTGCACGGCCACCAGGTCGAGCCCGGTGGTTTCCTCGGTGACGGTGTGCTCGACCTGGATGCGCGGGTTGACCTCGAGGAAGACGAATTCCTCGCCGGTAACCAGGAACTCGACGGTGGCCAGCCCGCGCAGACCCACGCGGGCGCACAGCCGAACGGCCGCCTGGTGCAGGGCCCGGCGCAGTTCGTCCGAAAGTCCTTGGGCGGGAGCAATTTCGACCAGCTTCTGGTAGCGCCGCTGGATGCTGCAGTCGCGGTCACCGACGGCGTGAGCATGCGTCTGGTGCCCGGCCGGCGCGGCGACGACCTGCACCTCGATGTGGCGGGCGTCGGTCAGCAGCGCCTCGGCGAACAGCGCGGGGTCGCCGAAGCCCAACCGCGCCTCGGCGGCGCAGCGCCGGTAGGCGTCATCGACCTGATCGGCGCTGTGCACCTTGCGCATTCCGCGCCCTCCGCCACCGGCGAGGGCCTTGATCATGATGCCGCCGTCCTGCGCGGCGAAGAATGCCTTGATGTCCTCGACGCTGCTCGGCCCCTCGGTCGCGGGCAGCACCGGTACGCCGGCGGCCATCGCGGCGCCGCGGGCCGACGTCTTATTGCCGAGCAGTTCGAGCACCCGGGCGTCGGGACCGACGAACGTGTAACCGCCCGCCGCGCAGGCGTTGGCGAATTCGGCGTTCTCGCTGAGGAACCCGTAGCCGGGGTGAATCAGGCTCGCGCCGGAGCTCTTCGCCGCCGCCAGCATGGCGGTCTGGTCCAGGTAGGCCCGGGGGCCGCCGCCCGGCAGCCCGATCGCCTCGTCGGCCGCGTGCACATGCGGGCTGTCCGCATCGTCCTCGGCGTAGACCGCGACCGTTCGCATGCCCAATTCGAGTGCGGTGCGGATGATTCGAAGTGCGATCTCGCCGCGGTTGGCGACCAGCAGGCCGGCGTTCATCGCAGCGGCTCGCCCCACTGGGCCTGCTCGCGCAGCCTGGCCTTGAGCAGTTTGCCGCCGGCGTTGCGCGGCAGCGGCTGCGAGACCACCGCGACATATTGCGGCACTTTGAAGTCGGCGAGCAGGCCGCGGCAGTAGTCGAGCACCGCGGGCACGTCGATCTCGTCGTCACCGCCGAACAACACCGCCCCCACCTTTTCCCCCATGACGTCGTCGGCAACCCCGAGCACGCAGGCGTCGGCCACGTGGGGTGCCGCCAGCAGCACGGCCTCCACTTCGACGCTGGAGACGTTCTCGCCCCCGCGGTTGATGATGTCCTTGAGCCGGTCGACGATGTGCAGCCGGCCGGCGTCATCGACGCGCACCACGTCACCGGTGTGCAGCCAGCCATCCGCGAAGGTGGTGGCGGTGGCCTCCGGCCGATTCCAGTAGCCGGCAGTCACATTGGCGCCCCGTGCCACCAGCTCGCCCACGCTGGGTTCGTCCCCGAACGGGATCACCCCGAGGTCCACCGACGGGACCGCGTAACCGACGGAGTCGGCGTGCGCGACCGCCTCGCTGTCGGGCAACACCGTCATCAGCGAGGCCGTCTCCGTCATGCCGTAACCGTTGAATACCGTGGCGTGGCCGAACGCCTCCTTCACCGACCGCACCAGCGACGGGGCGATTGGAGCGCCGCCGTAGCCCACCCAGCGCACGTTCGACACATCGAGCGTCCCAAAACCGCTGTGCCGCAACAACAACGAATAGACCGCCGGGACGGTGACCATCACCGAAATGCGTTCGGCGGTCAGCGTGGTGACCAACGCGTCCAGGTTGAGCGCGGGCATGATCACCGAGGCTCCGCCGAGCCGGGCCGCTGCCAGCAACTGTGTGTTGCAACCGGTCACATGGAACAGCGGAACCGAAATGAGCGTGCGCATCGCCTCGCCCAGATCCCGCGGCTGCTGCAGACAGCGGATCGCGTTCTCGGTGTTCGTCAGGAATGCCTCGTGCGTGGTCGGCACGCCCTTGGGGTGGCCGGTGGTACCCGAGGTGTAGAACAGCGCGGCCGTGTCGGCGCGGCAGAGTTGCTCGGTGACGTAGGGCTGCCCGTCGGGCAGCGCGGCGCCGGGCGCCAGATCCACGTGAGCACCGGAGTCGGACAAGACGAACTCGACCTCGGGTTGCGCCGATCGCGTATTGACCGCCACCACAACGCCACCGGCCATCACGGTGCCCCAGAACGCCAGCGCCCAGTCGATTCCGGCCGGGTAACGCACCGCGACGCGGTCGCCCGGCTTCAGGCCACCGGCGCGCAGCCCGCCGGCCACGCGCGCCGCCCGGTCCCAGAGCTGCCGGTACGTCAGCCGGGTCGCACCCAGCTCGACCAGGGCCTCGGCATCCGGGCGGGCGTCGACCTGTGCGGCGAGCATGTCCAGCAGGGTGGCGGGCAGCTCGTCATAGCGCGGAATGCCGTCGGAACCGCGCGAGACTCCGGTCAGCGGGAACGGGTTGCCGCCGCGCGGAATTTCGATCACTGGAGGCATGCCCGGTCCTTACTATCCTGCTGCCCTATCGTGATAGCGGTGACGATCGAGGATTCCGCCATCATGCCCGAGGCGTTTTTCACCGTCGACGGCGACTCCTACGTTCCGGGCCAGATGACGCAGGGCCCGTGGGGCGCGGCCATGGGCGGCCAGATCGTCGGCGGCCTGTTGGGTTGGGGCATAGAGCAATCCGGCATCGACGCGGGCCTGCAGCCCGCCCGGTTCACCGTTGACCTGTTGCGCCCGGCCCTGATGGAGCCGGTGCAGATCCAGACCTCGGTGCTGCGGGAGGGCCGGCGCATCAAGCTGGTCGACGCCAGCCTGGTGCAGAACGGCACCGTCGTCGCGCGGGCCAGCGCGCTGTTCCTGCGCCGCGGCGATCATCCCGACGGGCAGGTGTGGTCGTCCCCCGCACAGATGCCGCCGCTCCCAACGTCCTCGGACGGCTTCGCAGCCGAGATGCCGTTTCTCATCTGGGGGTACGGCGCCACGCCGGAGGGCAGCCCAGGAATCGCCGCCGGCGAGTGGGAGCAAACCCATTCCCAGAAGTTCGCCTGGGCCCGGCTGTTTCGCCCGATGGTGCACGGCCACCCACTCACGCCGTTCACCCGGCTGGCCTTCGTCGGCGACATCACCAGCTCGCTCACCCATTGGGGCACCGGCGGATTGCGCTACATCAACGCCGACTACACCGTCACCGCGTGCCGATTGCCCGACGGCGAATTCCTCGGTCTGGCGGCCCAGAGCCACTACGGCACGGCCGGGGTCGCCACCGGCGCGGCGACGCTGTTCGACCGGCGCGGGCCGCTCGGCACCAGCTCGGCGCTGGCCCTGGCCCAACCCGCGGACGCCTTCAAGCCGACCTACGCCTAGTCGCACGCCACTCGATTAGCTGCGCGGCGACCCTCGCCGTGAGCCGGCAAACTCGGATAGCGCCTGGTATTGGGCTATGCTGCTCTGCACTACCCGCCGAACGGAGCTGCACAGTCCCGCAGCGGGGGGACCGTCACTCCGGTGGGTGGACATTCCCTTGGAGGGACCGCCATGCACATGCGCTCCGACTCGCGATTCTTTTGCAGCGCGATCCGGCGGACGGCGCTCAGCACGGAGTGCCCCGGGCCGTGACGACTCCGGTACTGGACCTCGACGGCCGGGTGGCCGACCGACGGCGGGAGCTCAACGAACTCCGGACCGCTGTGGCGACGGCCGAACGGGTCAGCGGTGGGTGCGTCCTGCTCAGCGGGGAACCCGGGGTGGGAAAGTCGACGCTGATCCAGGCGTTCGGCGCCGAGATCTCCCGTCGCAACTGCGTATTCGCGTACGGGAGGTGTCGAGACGGCGGGCCGGCCCCGTACTCGGCGTTGGCCGACGCTCTGAGCTCGGTTGTCCGCACCATGGAGGGCACCGGACCGGCCGAGCGCGATCGTTGGCGCGCCGAGCTGGCCAGCGAGATGTCCGGGTTTGCGGGCGTGCTCTCGCCACTCGTGCCGGAACTGGGGCCGGTGCTCGGTGAGCCCTCGAGTGCTGCCGATCTCGATGCGGCGGATGCTCGCCGCCGACTGCACCGGGCCGCCATCCTGCTGGTGTCGACCACCGCGTCCTACCGTCCGGTGGTGCTGGCGATCGATGACCTGCAGTGGGCAGACCGGGACACGCTGCTGCTGTTGTCCGAACTGTTGACGGTGTCGCTTCGCAACGTTCTGGTTGTCGGCGGGCACCGCGCGGGCGAGTTCGACCCGGCCGCCGGCGGCATCAAGTCGGAAAACCTCAACGCCATCGAGCTGCAACCGCTGGCCCCCGAGGACGTCGAGCAGCTGCTGGCCGACGTGTGCGGCCAGAGCGTGGAACTGGGCGACGTGGCCGCGGAGTTCCACCACCGGACCGGCGGCAACCCACTGCAGGTCCGTCAGCTGCTGTACCGCGCCCAACGCGAAGGCGCGCTCATCCCGGTGGGGCCGGCCGGGCGGCCCGGTTGGGACCTGCGCGTGCTGGCATCACTCGAGGTCACCGCGACGGCGGCGGAGTTTCTCGGCCGCTACCTCGGCCAGCTGAGTCCGCAGGATCGTTCGGTGTTGAGTTCGCTGTCGTGCTTCGGCGGCGAGTTCGACCTGGACGACGCCACGGCAGCGGCCGCGCAGCCGCCCGACGTGGTGGCCCAGGCACTCTGGGCGTGCCTCGAGCTTCGTCTGCTCGAGGCCGTCGACAGCGGCGGCAGACGGATCGCCAACGCGATCAGCCGCGACGCCCGGTACCGCTTCAGCCATGACCGGGTGACCGAGGCGGCGCGAGTCGGCCTGTCCGACGACGAGATCCGTGCGACACACCTGCGGATCGGCCGGTGGCTGGTTGAGCAGGAGGACGACCGGTTGTTCGAGGCCGCGCGCCACCTCGGCGTCGGCGGGCGGCTGGCGACCGACAACGCCGAACGCGTTGGTTATGTCGGCGTGCTGCGGCGTGCCGCGCAAAAGGCAAGGGCCCAGGCTTCGTTCCCGTTGGCGCTCAACTACTGCCGGGAGGCGCTGGACCTGCTGGGTGCACAGCGTTGGACCGCTCACTTCGACCTGACCCGGCAGCTGCAGCTCGATGCCGCCGATGCCGCGTTGCTGGTGGGCGACGTGCCGGCGCTGAATTCGCTACTCGACGAGGCCGAGGAGATCCTGCGCGACCCTCCGGACCGCGCGCGCATCGCTTACCTCCGGCTCAAAGGGCGGGTTGCGGAAAACCGTCTGCAGGAGGCGCTCGAGATCGGGCTGCAAGCGCTCGCCGAGCTCGGCGAGAGGGTGCCGGCCGACGCGGGTAAGCCACGCATGGGCAACGCGATCGTCCGGATGATGATGACGACTCGCCGCTGGAGCACCGAGCGGCTGCTGCGGCTACCGCGCTGCGATGACCAGCGGGTCATCGAGATCCACCGCATTCTTCTCGAACTGCGCAACATGTCGTACCTGGTCCGCCCCAACCTCATGCCGCTGTTCGTGCGAAAGCAGCTCGAGCTCACGTTGACCCACGGCCACACCCCGTACTCGCCTCTGGTCATCGGCGGTTATGGAGTTATCCGGGTAATACTCGGCGATCGCGCGGGCGGGCAGCGCTTCGGCGAGGTGGCGATGCGGCTTGCGGAGCGCCCGGAATTCCGGGAGGCCCGACCGCAGACGGTGTTCACGCATCTGAACTTCATCCGCCACTGGCGTCACCCGGTGCGCGACGGCTTGGGCGAGCTCCGCGACGCCATCGAGGAGGCGCTCGACCAGGGCGACCAGGAATACGCCGGATTTCTGGTCGCGGCCCTGCTCGCCCAGTCGGTCTGGGTGGGTCGTCCGCTCGCGGAGATCGACGCCCTCGCCAGCTCGCTCATCCCCCACGTTCGTTCCCAGCCGGTGCCCGGCGCGCTGTGCCAGGGCACGCATCAGTTTTGCCTCAACCTGATGGGCCGCAGCGCCGATCCCCTCCTCGTCGCCGGCGAGAGCGGTTACGACGAGCGAGACGTGTTGCCGGCCGCCCGCCGGGAGGGCGACGAGGTGGCCCTGAGCGCGGCGGCAGCCCGGCAGCAGGCCCTGCACTTCTGGTGCGGTGACTACGCGGGCGCCGTCGCCGTCACGCCCGAGTCGATCGAACATGTCGGCGGCATGGCCGGCTCCGTGATCTCGCAACTCATCTACCTGATCGGCGCCTTGAGCATGATCCGGTGCGCGCCGCGGGATCGCTCGACCGCCCGCTTCGTGCGCCAGACACTGGCCTTGCACCGCAAGTGGGCTGCTGACGCACCGGAGAACTATGCGGCACCGTATGCCCTGGTCCAGGGGTCGTGGGCCCGAGCGCGCGGGCACGACGCCAAGGCGGAGCGCTACCTCCACCAGGCCATCGAACTCGCCGAGGAAAACCAGCTTCCCGTTATCAGTGCGTATGCCCATGAGGAAGCCGCCGCACTCTACGCCGACCTCAGGCGAACGAGGCTGCGCGAGCACATGCTGCGGTCGGCGTATCAGCGCTGGCTGAATTTGGGTTTCGCGGTGCGCACGGACCTGCTGGCGCGGGAGCATCCCTGGCTACTCAGGCGCGACCTCACGACGGGTTCGACCGGAATCGACCCGGTCGGCGCACACCAGCTCCTGCGCGCGCTGTCGGGGGCGCCGAATCAGGAAGGCTTGGCGAACATCATCCTGGGCTCGGTCGCCGACACCACGGGAGCGGGCCGCGTCCTGCTCCTCACCGGCGAAGCCGAGAATCTGTCGGTCCGGGCGATCCAGGATCACGGGCGCATTTCGATAGTCGAGGGGCCGTGGACCGAAGTCGCCTACGACCGGGACATCGTGCGCCGCGTGCTTGACGGTGGCGCGCCGGTCCTCGCTGCCGCTGAGCATCAGGGGCCCTCCACCCTCGCCGCTCCAATCAGGGTGCACAACAGCACAATTGGCGTCATTTATGCCGAGCAGGACGAGTCCGGCCGGCACTTCGGCGCCGATCACGAGCAGGCGGTCACCTTCCTGTGCGCCCAGGCCGCGGCTCCGCTGTGGAACTTCCAGCTCGAGGCGCGACTACGGGCCGCCGACCAACACCGGCAGTCCCTGATGGACGCGCAATCGCGATTCGTGCCCAACGAACTGCTGCGCATTCTCGACATCGACGACCTTCGCCGCGTCCGCAACGGCTACCGGGTCGAGCGCGAGATGACGGTGCTCATCAGCGACATTCGCGGCTACACGACCATGATCGAAGACATGAATGTGGGCGAGGCGAGCAACCTCGCGATGGGCTTTCTGCGTGCCGTCGAGCTCCCAATCATCGGCTACAACGGCATGATTCAGGACGTACGCGGGGACGAGATCGTTGCCGTCTTCGAGTCCGAGCCCGACGCCGTCCGGGCGGGACTGGCGATGCTGCGCTCGTTGCGCGCGCACAACCGGGAGCGAAAAGCCGCCGGATCCGAAGAACTGCGGGCGGGAATCGGCATCAATACCGGGATGGTCGGGGTCGGGCTCGTCGGCGGGGTGAACCGCATGGTGCTCACCATCATCGGCGACGCGGTGAACCTGGCCGCGCGCATCGAGAGCACCAACAAGCGCTACGGATCCGCGTTGCTCATCTCCGACAACACGTACAAGCGCCTGGCCGCGTCCGAGCGGTTCAACGTTCGTCGCATGGAGCGCGTCATGGTGGTCAATCGGCGTCGTCCGGTGACGATTTACGAAGTGTACGACGAGGATTCGGCTCCGCTTCGCGCGGGGAAGCGCGCGGCCCAGCCCGCGTTCGAAGAGGCCTTTGCACTTTTCGACGCGGGCGACGTCGACGGGGCCCGCGCCGCCTTCGAACGCTGCCGCGAGCTGCTGCCCGACGACCCCGTGGCACCGTTGCATCTGGCGCACTGCGACGCGGTGGCGCGCGGTGAGATGACCCCTGGTCAAGAGGTGGCACTCCTGAACAAGTAGCGCACTACTCCACTTTTGGAACTTTGCTGAAGCGATTGCGCGAGTGTGGTAATTGTCTCATGATTTGTACCGACAGCCGGGGGCAGTCAGGAGCGGCCATGTACCTGAGTGCAGAGCGGTTGGCCCATGCCAACCAAGCAGTCAAAGAGGCGTTCGGGTGGTGCAGCGTTGCCTGGCAAGCCATCCCGCATTGGGACACCGGCGACCCCGGCCAGCTCAATGTCGCCAATGGCCTGCTGGGTGGATCCGCGGGCTTTCTACCCCTCGGCCCACCTCCGCCTCCGCCTCCGCCGCCAACCGTCCAGCTGACCGTCGCGGAGACGATTGCGCCGACCCCCGATGCACTGCTCACCGGAGTGATGGCAGCGACCAAGACCCTCGCCAACAGCTTTGACACCGACGTCCTGAAGCAGTGCTATGGGGCGGCCCCGGGAACGAATACCATCACCTTCGGGTCTACTAACGTCCAGGACCTGCAGAACTCACTGATCGCCGCCCGCGTGCTCGTCGAGAACGCCGGGTACCGGGCGCCATCCTGCCTCGTTACCAATACGGTGGGGTACCAAAAACTCAACCAGTTGGTCAGTGGCTATTACAACATCGCCGAGCAGATACTGGCCGCGGCGAACATCAACTCGCTGTACCGATTCGAGCCGCTCGACGGCACTAACCAAGCAAAGGTCCGGATGGTCTTGATCGGCCGTCGCCGGCGGATCGCGCAAGGCGCGGCGCCGGACGCATCGCCGGGCGAGGAGCCGGTGGACGTCGCATTCAGTGCCCTCCCCAGCCTGGAGGTCGACGGCGAAACCAGCACGGGCACCATCCAGTTCTCCCCTCGAATCCGTTACGCGGCAAGGATTACCGATGCCACAGGCCTCGTCGCTCTCAAAGAGTGAATCACGTGACAGCGATACGAACCCGAAAGCCTGCAACCCGCTCGACGACTATCTCGCCCTGTGCAAAGAGGCCTGCGACCGCGAGATCGAACGGCTGTACCGCCCCGAGGAGCACGGGCCCAAGGGCCTCTACGACCTGATCCTCGACTACCCGCTGCGCGGCGGGAAGGCGCTGCGGCCGGCGCTGAGCATCGCCACCTGCCTCGGCCTCGGCGGCCACATCGAGGCGATACTGCCGACCGCCGCGACACTCGAGCTCTACCACAACGCGTTCCTCATCCACGATGATATCGAGGACGAATCATGGTGGCGGCGAGGCAAACCCACGCTGCACATCGACCACGGGGTGCCCATCGCCGTCAACGTCGGCGACGCCATGCTGTCGCTGTCGCTACAACCGCTGCTGGACAACGTCGAACGGGTCGGCCTCGGGCCGGCCCTGCGCATCCTGCGGGCCATCGCCAAGATGACCCGAATGACCGTCGACGGCCAGGGCCTGGAACTCGACTGGGTCCGGTCCAACACCTGGCGGCTCAACGACGCCGACTACCTCACCATGGTGGAGCTCAAGACCAGCTGGTACACGTTCATCACGCCGTTGCAGGCGGGCGCGATCGCGGCCGGTGCGGGTCTCGAGCGCATGGCCCCCTTGGAGTCACTCGGCCGGCACCTCGGGGCGGCCTTTCAGATCACCGACGACCTACTGAACTTGCGGGCGGATCCTGAGGAGTACGGCAAGGAGATCGGCGGCGACATCTGGGAGGGCAAGCGGACCCTGATGCTGTTGCACACCTTGCGATCCGCCGAGCCGAAGGACCGGGAACGCACTGTGGCGATCCTGGCCAAGCGCCGACCCGGTCCGGACGGCGAGTTAGAGCTGACCCAGTTACTGGATCGGCTTACCGCGTGCGGGCAACTTTCTCCGTCGGGCCGGGCCCAAATCCAGGCTCGGCTGCAGGGACACCACCCCTCGGAGTCGAAGAGCCTCAACGACATTCGATGGATCTACGAGCTGATGCAACGAACCGGTTCGCTCCAGCACGCTCGGGAGGTCGCCGCCGAGCATGCCCAAAAGGCCGGCGCGGTGCTCACCGGGCTCGACTGGTTCCCCCACAGTCGCCATCGTGACGTGCTGGCCGACCTCGTCGACTACGTGCATGGGCGGACCCGATGAACCCCGAATCCATGATCGGCATGCTGGCGGAGCTCGAACGGATCCGCGAGCTCGCGCTCGACCTCATCGACCGCGAGACCCCGCAGTTGCGCCCGACGCCGCCGGAGGAAGCCAACGGGATGGAGCGAACGGCGTTCGAGTTGCTTGTCGGCGCGCGGCGCGCGGTCCTGGGCAACCCCTCGGCCGCCCGTAGGCTGCACGATCTGCTCGTCGCCGAAGGCCGCCGCTACGCGGCCACCCCACGCGGAGCGCGGCTGCGCGACGCACTGGCCTCCTCCGAGGCCGTCGAGAATCTCCGGCGCGTCTGGGAAATGGTGAGCCTCAACGTCCTTGACGGCCCCGCCGCGCCCGACGCCTCCCCCGATGCCTGGGCGGAACTCTTGGCCGACGTTGCCATCGGGCATGACCTCGACGACTCCATGCTGGCCCGACTGCGGCCCGAGGGGTTCGCATGACGCTCATCGATCCTCGCGAAGCTCTGGCCGACCAGAGCAATTTCATCGGCTATCTGGTCGGCCTCGCCGGCGTGGCCCGAATGGTTCGCACCCTGGCCGAGGACGAGCGCCGATCCGGCACGTGCCGCGGCCCGGACGACTTCGTGCACGCCTTGCTCGGGCTGGCGAGCCTCGGTGCGGCGATCGAGCGGATCGCCACCCCTGTTACGGTGCAACACAATCCGACTTCCCCGGCAGGCATACCGACCACGCGGTGGCTACGATGAGTGCGCTCCTGGAGCGCAACGACTTCCTCCGCGCGCCGGTGCTGGCCACCGCCCGCCCGGCGGATTTCAAGGAGTGGCACCACTTCGTGGTCCACGGACGCGGCTGGCGGCTCTTGATCAACTTCAGCCTCAACAATGAAGAGTTCCGCGCGCATGAAGTCCGGCTTGCGCCGCGCGTCATCGTGATCGCCCACGACGAGAACTGGACCGGCGCCATCGAACGGTTCGACGAGCGCGCCCTGCACGTCTCGGCCGATCTGGGTGAACTGACCATCGGCGGCAGCCGGATGACCGTCCTGCCCGACGGCTACCGGGTGACAATCAACCTGCCCGACAAGGACATTCGTGGTGAGCTGCGCTTCACCTCGGCGAGCCACCCGTTGGTGGTCCGCAACCAGCCGCTGGGCGGTGGCCGAATCAACTGGCTGTTCGTGCCGCGGCTGCGCGCCGACGGATCGGTATGGATCGGCGGTCGCGAACACCGCGTGGACGGCGGCCTCGCCTATCACGACCACAACTGGGGCCGGTTCCGGTGGGGCGACGATTTCGGCTGGACGTGGGGCACCATTTTGCCCACCGAGCCCGGGAATCCGTGGTCGATGGTGTTCCTGCAGACGACCGACCGGAGCCGGCTGCGGTGCCTGTCCCAAGCACTGTACGTCTGGCGCCACGACCAGCCCGCCGCGATATTCCGGCACGCGTCGGTGCGGACGCGCTCGGACGGCCGGCTCGCGCGCGCGGCCGATCGCACCCTGCCGCCCCCGATGCGGCTGCTGCTGGACGGCGAGGTGCCCGGCGTTCCGGCGCGGATGGACATCACCGCGACCCGGGCGGGCGACAGCGTCCACGCCGAATTCCGCTCGCTGTCATATGCCCGCCTGGCGCAGCCGAGCGAGACATTCCTCGACCGATCGACCGTGCTCTGCGAAACGGGCGGTAGCACCCGGGCGAGCGGCACGATCGACGGCGAGCCCTTCGACTTCATCGGCACCGGCGTATTCGAGTTCCTCTATGGGTGAACGTATTTCGTCGCTATTGCGGCGCTCGCTCGGGCACCTGGAGGACGAGGTGCCCGACAGCTACCGATGGCTCGTCGCGCAGCTGGGCCCCATGGTGGTCGAACTCGACGTCGACGGCGAGACGTTCTCGCTGCGCGGCGGCACGCGACTTCAGGTGTCCGACGGTGCGGCGCGGCCGGCCGGTGCCCGGATCGCCACCTCGCGAGCCACCATCGTCGACCTGCTCGATGCCAGGGTGGGGCTCGGCGAGGCCGTGGAGACCGGCAGGGTGCGCGTGCACGGGTCGCTCGACGACGTCCAGCGTGCGCACGACTCTCTGCTGGCGTACGTCCACGCCGCGGTCCGGGCCTCCTCGCAGCCCGCGCTGCTGTCCGAACTTCGCTCGGGGGCGCCATGTCCGAGCGCATAACGACGCCGGCGTCGCAGCAACGACGTCCCACGGTGGCGGTGCTCGGTGCCGGCATCGCCGGCCTCACCGCCGCTCACGAGCTGGCGGAGCGCGGTTTCGTTGTCACGGTGTACGAGTCGCAAGAGGATGAACGCAACGGGTTGGGGTCCGAGCCGGCGGGGACCTACCCGCCGGTCAAGCTCGGCGGCCTTGCCGCCTCTCAATATTCGACGGTGGGCACGCGCGACGGCAGCCAGGCCGAACTGCGCCCCTTCCCGGGTCGACGGGGCCGGCCGCGCAACCCGCAGCGAGCGGTCGCGGGCGAACATGGCTTTCGCTTCTTCCCGGCGTTCTACCTACACATCTGGGACCTGTTCCAGCGCATCCCGGTCTATGAGCGCACGCAGACGGCCCGCGGCCCGGCCGGCTGGACCCCGACGTCACGCACCGTCTACGACAACGTTCGGCGGGTCATCACCAAGGGCACCACGGTGCATAGCCGGCCGTCGCTCGTCTTTCCGAGCGAGCTCCCACGCAGCCCCGCCGAGTTTTTCGGAATCCTCAGCGAACTCGCGACTTTGGGCTTCACCGCCAGCGATGTCGGGACCTACCTGGGCAGGCTGCTCCACTATCTGTCCACCAGCCCTCTGCGTCGCGCGCGGGAACTGCAGAACATGTCCGCCTACGACTTCTTGGTCGGCCGTGACCGCACGACCGGGATCAACAAGTACTCCTATTCGCCGAGTTGCGACAAGCTGTTGCGCCAAATGCCAAGGATCCTGGTCGCTCTCGATTCGGTCTGGGGCGACGCGCGCACCAACATGAGCACCTATCTGCAGCTGTACCTGAACATGGACCGCCGCGACAACAAGGCCGACGGGGTGCTCAACGGTCCGACCACGGAGGCGTGGCTGGACCACTGGTACCGCCACCTCGTCACGCTCGGCGTCGGCTTCGTCCATAACAAGGCGACTCGTCTCGACCCGCCGGCCTTCGACCCTGCTCAGCCACCCCCTCTGCGGCCCCGCGCGCAGATCACGTTCGCCGACGGCACCCGGGTGGCCCCCGATTACACGGTCGTCGCCGTCGATGCCCCGCAAGCCGAATACATCACCACCGCGCTGCGTTTGGCGGGCACCGGCGGAACCGTGGCCAGGCTGGACGGTTTCACCACCATTCCTCCCCCGCCCGACGGTCCGCTGCAGCCGCAGCCCACGCGGCCGCAGCAGCGACGCAATCCCTACTCGCTGGACGAGATGGGACGGGTGCCGTGGGATCGGTTCCAAACGCTGTGCGGCATCCAGTATTACTTCGACACGGAGTTTCAGTTGCTCCGCGGGCACATCTTGCTCACCGGCACGGAGTGGGCGCTGTCATCGATCAACCAGTCTGGGTTGTGGGAGAAGCGGCCGATTCTGGACCGCGACGGCTGCATCTCGGTGCTCTCGGTCGACATCGGGGATTTCAACAGCCCCTCTTCCCACCTGGTCGACGCTTCCGGGAAGGGCAAAGCGGCGCGCGACTGCACAGCCGACGAAATCGCCGAAGAGGTGTGGCGCCAGATCATTTCCGCGCTCACCAGCTGCCCGGGGTCGGCCGGAGAAGGGGTCATGCCGTGGCCTGCATGGTATGCGCTCGATCGCGGGCTGGTCATGGCCACCGGGCCCGGTCAGGGCCGGGGCCGCGTGGTGCGCAACGAGTCACCGTACCTGGTTCCCATCGTCGGCGACTGGAACAACCGGCCGGGCAGCGACCCGTGGAATCCGCACGGAACGTCGTGGACGACCACCCCGGACGAGGACGGGTGGCTCGCCGATCTCACGCGGCGCAACGTCTGGCAGGCCCGCCATGGCGGCTACCAGGTGCACAACAACTCGGTGGTCTTCGCGGGCACGTGGAACAAGACTTTCACCCGGGTGACGTCGATGGAGTCTGCGTGCGAGTCGGGACGACATGCCGTCAATGCCATTCTCGACCACTACATCTGGGTCGAATCGGGGGGTCGCGATCGCCGGGAGACCACCCCGGCGCTCTACTGGGAGTTCCCGTACGGCTTCCTCGATCAAGGTATGTCGAGTCCGATCCGGATGCCGACGCCGGCCGGTGACTACTGCTATGTGTTCGACATCGAAAACCGGGAGCCGGCCGACACCCGCGCGCTCCGCATGCTCGACTCGAAATTCTGCGAGCGCTCGCTGCCGCACCCGTTGGACACACCGGGCGGGTCCTCGTTCGGCACCCCTGCGTCCCCTATCCCGCACTAGCTGGAGGTCAGCAAATGTCCATGCCTGCAACGGATTACAACCAGCAGTTGCTCTACTATCTTCAATATTGGCGACAGCTCCTGGAGCAGTGGGCGGCCATGGCCGCCGGGTCACCATTCCTGACCGGGGCGCCCATGCCGCCTGCCGCGCCGGCGGGAGGGCCGTTCACGCCGCCGCCCATGCCGTTCATGCCGCCGATGCCGTTCATGCCGCCCGTGCCGTTCGTGCCGCCCATGCCGCCGATGCCGATGGGGCCGCCCACCGCTGCGGGCACGCCGGCGCCGCCCGCGCCGGCCGACTACACCCAGCAGCTGTTCAGCTGTCTGCAGGCGTGGCGGCGGTACCTCGAGCAGGCGACGAGCGCAAGCCCGGCGTGGCCGCAGGCGTGGACGCCGCAGCCACCGACCACCGGTCCCGCCGACGACGGCGGCAACAACGGTCCGAACGGCCCGCCGAATGGGCCGAACCCGCCCGAACACCCCGGGGGTGGCATGGGCGTCCCCCAGAGCGACGACACCACGAAGTCGGACGCGATACCGCCGAAGGTGATCGACCGGCCGCCCGTCATACCCGGACAGAGCCAAATCGCCGCCCCAAACGTCGGCCCGCCAGCAACTCCGTTCGACCGTCCCGGCGAGCGGATTACCAGTCCCGGCATGCCATTCCAGATGCCGGACCCGGCCGTCTTGGCGGCTCGTCCCACAATTTCGCGCCCGACGTCGGAAGCAACCGCCCACCCGGAAGCGGGTTCGGCGTTTCTCAGGACAATGTCCAACGTCGAACCCACCGCGCTGCCGCAGGTCGAGCCGAGATCGCTGTTCTCTACCCCGGGCGCTTCGACCAGCTTCCGGGAACGCGGTGAAACACACTCGCCCTGAGCGCTTTTCGGCATCACTCCATCAGCTGCGCGGCGACCGTCGCCCCGAGGTTCCAGCAGGCCTCGACGTCATCCTTGCTCGGCTTGCCCGAAACCACCACGGTCTCTGCGGCTTTCACCCAACCCAGGCCCGTAGTGATGGTGTCGACGGCGCGTTCGGCGCCCTCGGTGCCCTCGTTGCCGTGCAGGTACAGCCCGAACGGTCGCCCGCGAGTGGAGTCGAGCAGCTGGTAATAGGCGCAGTCGAACGCGTGCTTGAGGGCGCCCGAGATGTAGCCGAGGTTGGCCGGGGTGCCCAGCAGGTAGCCGTCGGCCGCGAGCATCTCGGCCGGCGAGACCGTCAGCGCCGGGCGCCGCAGCACCTCCACGCCCTCGATGTCGGGGTCGGTGGCGCCGGAGACCACCGCCTCGAACATCTCGTGGGTGTGCGGCGACGGCGTGTGGTGCACGATCAGCAGCATCTTGCTCACGGGCGGCCCTGCAGGTCTCGGTGTAAGTCCAAGGCCGTCTTCATGGCTTCGCGGGCGCGGCGGCGATCCCCCGCGCAGTCGTAGGCGCGGGCCAGCCGGTACCAGCGCCGCCAATCGTCCGGCTGGTCCTCCACCTCGGCGCGCACCGCGGCGAACAGTTCGTCGGCCGCGTCGCGCTGGATGCGGCCCGACGGGCGGCGCGGCAGCGCACTGATGTCCAGTTCCAATCCGTCGGCCGCGATCAGCCGGGCCAGCTTCTGGTGGGCGAATCCGGCGCGCAGGGTGGCGATCATCGCCCACAGCCCGATCACGGGCAGGATCAGCACCGCGACGCCGAGGCCGACGGCGGCGGCCCGGCCCGAGCCGATCATCGCGACGGCCACGCGCCCCAACAGCACGAAGTACACCAACAGCGCGACGCACATGAAGGCGATGAGCAGTTGGGTGCGCAGCGCTTTGGTCATCGCAGATTAAGGCTCATTGCAGGTTGAGCAGGGCCTCGAGACCTACCGTCAGGCCCGGGTGTTCCTTGATCCGCCGCACGGCCAGCAGCACGCCGGGCACGAACGAGGTCCGGTCGATGCTGTCGTGGCGAATGGTCAGTGTCTCCCCCTCGGTGCCGAACAGGATCTCCTGATGGGCGACCAGCCCGGCCAGCCGCACCGAGTGCACCGGGATCCCGTCGACGTCGGCGCCGCGCGCGCCGGGCAGGCTGGTGCTGGTGGCATCGGGGTTGGGCGGCAAGCCTTTTCGCGACTCGGCTATCAGCTTCGCGGTGCGCGTCGCGGTGCCCGACGGGGCATCGGCCTTGTGCGGGTGGTGCAACTCGATCACCTCCGCCGAGTCGAAGAAGGGCGCGGCCTGCTTGGCGAAATGCATGGACAGCACCGCCCCGATGGCGAAGTTCGGCGCGATCAGCACCGACGTGCCTGCGCTGGCGGCGAGCCAATCCTGCACCTGTTGCAACCGCTCGGCGGTGAAGCCCGTGGTCCCCACGACGGCGTGAATCCCGTTGTCGATGACGAACTTCAGGTTGTCCATCACCACGTCAGGATGCGTGAAGTCGATGACCACCTCGGTGTTGCCCTCGGTCAGCAGGCCCAGCGGGTCGCCGGCGTCCACCTCGGCGGACAGGCTCAGGTCCGCGGCGGCCCGCACCCCCGCCACCATGGCCGATCCAACCTTGCCCTTCGCTCCCAACACACCTACCCGCATGGCCTTCACCCTAGACCGGGCCAATTCTGCGCTGCGGCGTGCGGGGCTTCGCGCGCCGATCAGGTGTGGACGATCCAGGCCGCTTCGGTGTACGGAGCGGGTTGGTCGGGATCGTTGATCGTGAGGTACAGGTCGCCCCCCGTCGGCATAGCGAACCCGACGAATCCATGCGCGGTCTGGCCGTCGTGAAGGCCGCCCGTTTGCAGCGGGGGCATCTTGTTGAGCCGCTGGTAGTCGACCGCCATCGTTGCCGGCTCGGGTGCGTCGTTGCCGCCGGCGTATCCGGCGAACATATAACGCTGGTCGAAATGGAAGAACTGGTGGGACGTCGCGGTGATCGTCAGCTCCACCACGTTGCACGCGGAGCCGGGCGTCGGAGTCGCAAAATGAGAGGCGCACCCCGGCGGTAACCACGTTGCACCGTCGACGGTGATGTCGGCGGTCGCGCCGCCGGCCGCCCGCGCATGTACGGGCACGCCCATCTGACCGGTCGGGAACGGTGGACTGTCCGGTGTGGGGTCGGCCGAACCGGTGGGGCACGGGCATGCGGCAGTGACCGCGGCGACAGTGACCACGGCGACCGCGGCTGCCGCACCTACAAATCCCGCGTGCACGACGGGTGGTTACCCGCCGCGCTGCCAGGAAAAACGCGGGTGATTTGTCCACAGTTCGCGGTTTATCCACAGCTGCGGCTCGGTCCGCGCCTACCTCGTCGTACCGTGACATAAAATTCGAACATGCATTCGATCGAAATGCCGGCCGAGGTGTCCGCGGCCCTGGCCGCGCAGGACGCGGCCGACGGGGCGATCCAAGCGCTGGACTTCGGCGCGCTGAGCCCCGCCGTCCGGCTGCACGTGCTGGAACGCATGGAGGCCTCACGCCGGCGACGGATCGCGGTGAGCCACGACGTCATCGCCGGCTTGGCGGCCGAGGATCCCGCCGACATCGGCGGCCCGGTGCACAAAGTCGTCGCGGACTGGCTGCGGATCAGCTATGCCGAGGCGTGTCGACGGCTTCGTGACGCCAAAGAGTTGTCGCCCCGCTTGACGCTCACCGGCCAGGAGTTGGCGCCGCAGTTGCCCGCCACAGCGGTGGCGTGGCGCGACGGCGCCCTCGACGGTCAGCACTTACGGGTGATTCAGACCTTTGTCCGGGACCTCCCGGAGTCCATACCCGCTAACACGGTAGAAAACGCCGAGCGATTTCTGGCCCGGCAGGCGCGGACGTTGCGGCCTGACCAGCTGCAGAAGCTCGCGCACCTGTGCGCCCTGCGGATCAATCCCGACGGTAAATTCTCCGACGCCGATCGCGCACGCCGGCGCGGCTTCACCTGGTGCGGCCAACGGCCCGACGGGATGAGCGTCGGGAAGCTGATCGCCTCACCGGAGCTGCGCGCCAACCTCGATGCCTGGCTGTCCCGGTTCGCAGCCCCGGGGATGTGCAATCCCGACGACCAAACACCTTGTGTTGCGGGCAAACCCGACGACGAGCTCGCGGCCGGTGACAAGCGCAGTCCCGCGCAGCGCCAGCACGACGCACTCAACGCCCTGGTGCGCGGTCAGCTGGGCGAGCCGAAACTCGGCCGCCACAACGGCTTACCGGTCACGGTCATCGTGTCGACGACACTGCAGGAACTGACGTCGGCCAGCGGGCGCGCGACCACCGGTGGCGGAACGCTGCTGCCGATGCGCGACGTGATTCGGATGGCCCGCCACGCCCACCACTACCTCGCCGTGTTCGACGAGCACACCAGCCGCCCGTTGTATCTCGGCCGGTCGAGGCGCATTGCCACACCGGATCAACGCATCGTGTTGTACGCGCACGACCGCGGCTGTAGCCACCCCGGCTGCGACGCACCCGGCTACTGGTGCGAGGTGGGCTTGCCCCGGTTTGACGGACAGTTTTCATGTGATTCTGACGTAGCTTCGTGGTGTCTGGTACCCCAGCGACGAATGCAGCCGCTTGTTGTTG
>NZ_BAAGDE010000044.1:20738-54645 GCF_054660795.1 Mycobacterium sp. MUNTM1 | reverse complement strand
CGGGTCGTAGTCAGGGTCATTCGCTGGCATCCTCGGAGGTGACGCGGCGCCCGCCGGCGGTTGGGCAGGCGGCGGGGGCTGGCGCGGGGCCGGCGGCGCGGGAAAGGCGGCCGGTTGCGGGAAAGCTGATGCGGCAACGGGTTCGGGTCGGTTGCACCGGCGGAAGTGGGCGTTGGACTCCGGCAGGGCGAGCAACGCGGCAGAAGCGGCCGAGATGACCGCGCCCGCGACGGCGCCGACATGCAGCAGCTGGCCGAACCACGCCACGGACTCCCCCGGGTTGACGACGAAAACCCCGACACCGCTGCACAATCCGAGACCGCAGACGCCCCACGTCACGTTCCGTGCCCAGCCGTGCCCGCGATCGGTGAGCACGGCCAGTGACACCAACAACGCTGCGACGACGATCAATCCGGCGGCCGTGGCGACCAGCAGGGGACCCGAAGTGCTACCGCGCGAACGGAAGTCCGAGATCGCCACCAGCACGGCGATCGCCGTCGCCAACAACAGCGCCGCGATGCCGGCGAACACGTAGCTGCCGAAGAACACCGTGGCCGGCGACAACCCCGCGGCTATCTTGGCGGACGGCACCGGCGGCCGGACGGGGGGTGGCGGCGCCAAGGGTGGTCGCGGCGCGGCTGCGGGTCGCCCCGACGCAGGCGGCGGGTTGGCCGAAGGCGGCGGGTTGGGCGAAGGCGGCGGAGTCCCCCACGAGGGCGCAGGCGAAACCGGTTGGGGGCTGAAGGGATCGAAGAACGGATCCTGGGAATGGTCCGACACCGTCAGCGCCTTCCCGCCACGGCGGCCGTCCGTCTGCGGCGCCACCACAACGCACCCCCGACGCCGAGCCAGGCGGCCAACGGCAGCACGATCGCGGCGTACAACATCGGACTCAACGACGTGCCGAATACCGACTTCGGCATGGGGATGAGCACTCCCGGATCGCCTTTCCACACCTGGCTCATCGGTCGTGCGCTTGTCAGGCCGCCCAGCCAAACCTGCTGCGGGGAACTGTGTTGCGACGAACTCTGCAGCCGCGGCCCGAACAGCGACCCGCTCGCGGTCGCGGGCAGCGTCGGATGGTCTTTGGCGAAGTCCTTCGGCGTCATGTTGACCATCGGGATGTTGGTGAAATCGACGCCGCCGATGGTCAGTTTCCAGGTGGTGCGGTCACCGGTCTGCCAGGTGTAGGTCGCGTCGCCCTCATAGAAGGATTTGCGATAGCGGTTGAAGAGTTCCTGCGGGCTGAAGGGTTCCTTCGACGTCCAGGCGTCGATGTTGCCCGAGTCGACGATCTTCGAGTAGGCGGTGGCCTTGGTGGCGCTGCGTTGCCGGTACCACTCGGCGGCGATCCGGCTGGCATACACGCGACGCAGATCGGCGTACTCGGGCGCGTGGTTCACCTCGTCGACGATCTTCGGCAGGATCACGGTCCGGTACAGGTCGTCGTTTTGGCGGGTGATTCCCGCGTCCTGGCCCGGGCAACCGATGCCCGGCTTCAAGTCCATCCCCTCGATCTCGAGCTTCACATCCAGCGGAGCGTCCAGGATGTACATGGAGTCTCCCTGGGTGGACACGCTGGCGGGCAATGGGACGATCCACTTCCGTTGCGGGGAAAAGCATTTCGAGCCCTGCAACGCATCCAAGAATTGGCGGCCGTCCGGCGTGGCCGGGTCGACGAGCTTGGCCGTGGCCTGCTTCATGGTGTAGTCGGCTTCCAGCAGGATCCGACCGGCGTCGGTGCGGCCGAACTGCGCGTCGATGATGCGGTCCGGTTCGTTCGGGTTGAGGTTCACGGTGAACGCCGAGGTGGGTAACGCCAGCCAGACGAAGAACGAGTCGGAAGCCATGTAGGCATTGGTATTACCGCCGAACGATGGCGCACCGCCGGTTTGCGTATTGGCGGCGAAGGAATACTGCACACCATTGCCGTTGAGATCGGTGTCGGAGATGTAGCGCAGCTGCAGCGTGGAGAAATCGACGCCGCCCAGCACGCCACCGATCCCGCGGGTGACGGCATTGACCCCGCTCGCGACGCCTCCGCCGATCCCATTGGCGACGCCACCCACGATTCCCCCGGTTACCGCGCCGGCGATGCCAGCCACCAGCCCGCCCGTGACGTTGGCGAATACATTGACCGCACCACCGGCCGCGGCAGCAAGGAGGGCAGCCAAGTTTTGGGCGGCCGTCACGCCAGCGAGGACTCCCGCATCAGCGATCGGACCGGCAACCGCTCCCGGATTGACCGGCACGGGACCGGAGACCGGCCTGGGCGCTTGCGGAGCCGGAACCGAGCCCGGCGCCTGCTGTGCGGGTGCCGGCACCGAGCCGGGGCCCTGCTGCGCTGGGGCTTGCGCCGGAACCGATCCGGGCGCTTGCTGCGCCGGCGCGGGGGCCGGCGCCGAAACTGGTACCGACTCTGGTACCGACTCGGGATCCTGTGCCGCCTGCTCGGTATCGATAGCCTCGTTGACCTGCCCCGCGACGAAGGCTTGTTCGATGGCCTGCGCAGGCGAAGCAGGAGAGTCGCCGGTCGTTTGATCGGCGCCGCCGCTGACCGGGTTCTGTCCGCCGCTCGCGAGGATGGCTTTCCCGGACGGGTCGGGTACACCCACCGTCGGGTAATACCGGACGAAGAGACGGTCGGATGCGCCCAGAGCCTGGGCAACATCGAGCATGGCCTGAAGCGTCGCCGCCGGCGGCTTGTCCGGGAACATGTACACGACGCGACGACCGGTCTGCTGCGCGACACGAAGGAAGTCTTCGAGCTGTGCCTTGTCGACCGCCCCGGTCTTCAGTTCCACGATCTCTTCATCGTTGTGGAAATCGGGGCGGCGATTGATCGACGTGCCCTTGATCTTGCGATTGCGCAGGTAGCCGTTTTCCGTGAACTTCAACTCTTGATCGAGTCTGGTTTCGAAGCTCGTGCCCGTGTTGCGATTGTTGAAAGCACGGACGTAGGCGTCGCGATAGTCGTTCCAGCCCAACGGATTCGCCACGGCAGGCGCCCGTTGATTCTTGTAGACCAACCAGCTCTTGTAGAGGTGTTCTTTGGTACCGGAGGTGTATTTGCCTCGGGGGTTGATCGCTTCCAAGGCTACGTTGCTCGGCTCAGCCAGGGGCGAGAGCGCATTAGCGGATGGAAAAGTGTAAGTGAGCGGGGTCTTGCCCGGCGGTGGATCCTGATCGGCGGAATACCCGGGCAGCTTCGGCGCCGGATCTGCTGCCGCCTGCGTGGTGGGCATGAGCAGCGCGACCAGTGCCAGCGTGAGGAGGGTCGCGACCAGACGCCGCGATATCAGCCAAAGCCGCACCATTTGCCAACCTCCCCGTCGTCTCCGCGCGCTCGAGGGCGGGCAAGAGATGATCGGAATCCTAAGACGGGATTGGTGGCCTTGAAAATTCAGCTGACCCACTCGTCATAGAAAGTGCGAGTATCGCTGGGATCGGCGCTTTCAATCATGGAGTACAGCAGAGCGTAAGGGCTGGTGAACCCAGCGTCGTCGTTCAGCTGGATTTTGAAGTTGGCGCTGATCGGCGCGCCCTCGTCGCGGAACTCACGGTAGACCCAGCGGGACGGGTACCCATGACGCAACATTTCGCCGAGGTAGTAGCAGGCGCCCTCGACGAACTCGGCATTGGCGGAATCGTGGAAGGCCTGAATCGTCGGAGTCAGACGCAGGACCAGAGCGGCAAGGCGGTTAATGCTGTCGGGGGTGTAGTCCCAGTTTCCACCATTGCTGGTCGCCCAGTCGGGAAACTGCCGCTCTTGGCGAGCCAGCCACTCGTCGAGCACCGTCGAGGGCGGCGGGGCGTTGAACAGACCGTCCGCGAGGGTGCGCTCTTTGACCGGGGACCAGTGAGGATGCTGCGTGGCGTAGGCCTGTACGACCTCCTTCCAGCGTCCATAGGTGGCGACCAAAACCCCACCCTCATCGGTTGCCAACGCTTGCAGCAGCAGATGCGTCGGCGACAACGCCGCCAGACCCGAAGCGGAATCGGGGCGAATGATCGGAAACCCCGTCGCGTCGGGCTCACCCGCACTGTCGATACGCCAACGATGCTCCGACAGCCGTTGCCGCAGCAGGGGATCGCTGGGCGCGTCAGGGGGCGCCTCGGCGGCCCAGTCCCACCGCCCACCGCCGACGCGCATCAACGCCTCACCCAGATACGCCACCGCTCCCGCGGTGAAGGACTGATGCTCGTCGTAGAGCGCCTCGGCCGGATCGGCCAACCGATTCCGCGCCGCGGCCTCCAGCGCCGACAGCGATGACTCGGAATAGTCCAACGCGATCGAACCACCCAGATCGACATCGCCCATCATGTCGATCAGCAAGTTGACCCGGTCCAACCACCAATCCAGCGGCCCACCCTCCACCGCGTCCTCCCATCCAGTTCGAGCAAGCAGCGACGCGATCGATTATCTCCTTGAAAACTCACCACATGTCGCGCTGGCATCAGTCGGCACGGTGCCCGATAGTCATAGCAACAGCTGAGCGCCGATGTCATCAGAGGTGGGGATACATGAGCACGCGCCGTCACATCATCGTCAGCGGTGACGACGCGCTCGCGACCACAATCGCCGAGGAACTGAACCGCGCGGGCGCCACCATCACCAAGCTGCACAGCGAGGAGCTCGCCGGCGCCGATCTCGCCCGAGCAAGCGCCATCGTCTGCGCCGGTGACGACGACGCCAAAAATCTCGAAATCGCCTTGCTGGCAAGGAAAACGAATCCCCATGTGCGCGTCGTCGCCCGCCTGGGCAATGACGTGCTGCGGGGAGCGGTGGCCGCGGACAACGGCCCCGGCGCCATCCTCGACGTCGCCGACCTCGCCGCGCCGTCGGTGGTCGAGGCCTGTTTGTCGAGCCACACGCATCCGGTCGAGGCGGCCGGCATCAACTTTCTGGTGTCGGGGGCCGAGGCGCCCCGCGACGCGACGCTTCGGGAGATCTACGGCGACCTGGCCCCGGTGGCCGTGATTCACGGCGAGAACTCCGCTACGCCCGACGAGGTGGTGCCATGTCCCGGACGGGATCATCAGGTGCGCGCAGGCGACTGGACCGCCATGATCGGCAGCGCCGATGAGCTGGCCGCGCGCGGCATCAAAACTCCCCGGCCGGCCGAGACACGCTCTCGCCAATCGTGGATGCGGCGCGTGTCGGACGCCGCACGGGCGATGCGCGACGATGTCAACCCGATGCTTTTCCCCGCGATGTTGCTCGCGATCAGCCTGTTGCTCGCCTCGACGGTCGTCGTGCACTTCTCCTATACCAAGCCGCGATTGTCCTGGCTGGACGCCATGTACTTCACCGCGGAAACCATCACCACGGTGGGCTACGGCGAATTCACGTTCCTGCACCAGTCCGCGTGGCTGCGCATTTTTGCCGTCGCCCTGATGTTCACCGGAGTGACCACCACCGCGCTGCTCGTCGCGTTCCTGGCGGACTTGCTGCTCTCGCGCCGCTTCGTCCAATCCGCCGGGGTCCGGCGGGCGCGTCATCTGCGCAACCACATCATCGTGGTCGGGCTGGGCTCGTTCGGCAGCCGCGTGGTCGGCGATCTGACCGCCGCCGGATACGACGTCGCGGTGATCGAGCGCGACGAGAACAACCGATTCCTCTCGGCCGCAGACGAACTCGACGTGCCGGTGATCTTCGGGGACGCGACGCTGCGCCAGACGCTGGAGTCGGCCCGCGTCGACCGCGCCCGCGCCGTCGCGGTGCTGACCCAAGACGACATGGTCAACATCGAGACCGGAATCGTGTTGCGCGAGATGCTCGGGCCCCGAGTGATGCCCGAGGTCAACCGACCCGACGTGCCGATCGTGCTGCGGATCTATGACCGCACCCTGGGCGACGCGGTGGCCAAGCGATTCGGTTTCGAGAACGTCCGCTCGACCGTCGACCTCGCTGCGCCCTGGTTCATCGGCGCCGCGATGGGGCTGCAGGTGCTGGGGACGTTTTCGGTCGGTCAGCGTTCGTTCATGGTCGGCGCCATGCATGTGGCGGCCGGCAGCGAGCTCGACGGGCTGCGGATGTTCGAGATGTCCACCCAGACCCGGGTCATCGCGATCACCCGCCGGGATACGCCCGTCGAGCTGCACCCTCGCCGCGATGCGTGGCTGCGCGGCGGCGACACCGTCTACCTGGTGGGGCCGTACCGCGAGCTGCTGGAGACGCTGCGCAAGGGGCAGCCGCCGCAGGAGCCCGCCGTCAACGATGAGCGCCCGGCGGATAAGGCGACGACCTGAGGACGCTCGCCGTCGCATTTCGGGTCAGGAGGCCGACCAGCCCAGCGACCCCATGCCGCCGGATCCGTCGGCGCGGCCGACGCGCCGGGCGCACCATTCGGCCAGCTCGTGGCGGGCGGCGACGGTCACCGGGTGCTCTTCGCCGAGCACGCGCGCCTCTTCGTCGACCAGCTCCGCCCACGCGGCGACCCCGTCGGTGACACCGGCGCGGTCGGGGGCCCAGAGCGTGAACATGTGCCGGGCCATGAGCAGGTGAACGTGGTCGGCGCCGAGATTTTCGCGCAGGTCGCGGATCAACGGTTCGAGTTCGGCGACGGCCGCCGGCACGTCGCCCGCCTTGCCCCGCCAGATCGCCAGCATCAATCGGGTGCCCAGGGTGTCGGCGTGGTAGGCACCGAGCACGCGACGGCGCGCGGCGAGCACCTCTTCACCCTCGGCCATCGCACCCACGACATCGCCTATCTCCCAACGTTTCTCGGCGATTTTCTCGCGGGCGACCAGCACGCTCTCGTGTTCGCGGCCCAAGATGCGCTGTTCGTCGGCGAAGAGCTGCGACCACTCGGCAAGCGACGACAGTGAAGGCTGTTGCCGGCCCGCCAACAGGTGGCGAGCGGTCAGGGTGCTGAGGTGGTCGCGACCGAGCACCTCGACGAGGTCCGGGATCAGCCGCGCGAACTCGTCGTAGGCGACGGCTTCGTCACCCGCCCGCAGTTGCAGGGTGGCCAGCGACACCTTGAGTTCCAGTACCGTCGCATGACGCTCGCCCAGCGTCGCCCGGCATAGGGTGACCAGCTCATTCGCCTGCCGCGCGGCCCCGGCGTAGTCACCGTGATTCGCGCACTCCGTCATCAGCCCGGTCAGTTCGGCCAGCGGGGCGGGCAACTCCTGCTGCGTCATTCGCTTATGAAATCGCCACCGCGCCGACGCGGCAATTCACCCCGATCTACCTGCGGCGATGCCGCAGGGCGGCGGGCTACAGCCGGGCCGCCACGTCCGCCGCGCGACGAACCTGATCGACATCCGAGCTCGTCGGGATCAGCTGGACCTCGTCGGTGCCGATCTCCTCGAACCTGCGCAACACGTCCAGCAGCTCGTCTTCACTGCCGGCCCAGCCCGTCATCGGCGCCATCGCGTCGACGTACTCGGCCGGTATCCAATTCATGTAGCGGCGCAGATGACGGTGGATCTGGCCGCGAGACTCCTCGGGGGATCCGAACGCGAACCAGAACGACGTGATCAGGTGGGGTTTGGGCTTGCCGGCCTGCGCCCAGGCCTTCCGGGTCACGTCGAACAGCTCGTTCTGCTTGGCGACGTCGAGGTCCAGGGTGGTGCCGGCCAGCCCGTCGGCCCACGCGGCCGCGCTGCGGATGGTCTTCGGCCCGATACTGCCGACGAACAGCGGCGGACCGCCGGGCTGGACCGGCGCCGGCCCAACGGGCAGCACCGAGTCGGTGGTCTTCTCCCCCGCCCAGACACGCTTCATCACGGCAACGCGTTCGGCCATGCCGCGCATCGTCTGCGTCGCCGGGTCGGCGCTCACGGCGTGGTAGTCCTCGTGCCGGCCGCCCACCCCGATTCCCACGGTCAACCGGCCGCCGCTGAGCAGGTCACCGGTGGCCAGCCCCTTGGCGAGCATGACGGGATCGTGCAGCTGCGGCACGATGACCGTCGTCAGCAGCCGCACCCGGTTGGTCCACGCGGCCAGCGCGCCCAGCAACGTCAGGTTGTCCGGGTTGTCGAAGGCGATCCGCTCGCCCCAGCACAGCGACGAGAACGGGCCCTCGTCGATGGCGCGCGCCCACGCCTCGAGCACCGTCGCATCAAGATCCGGCTCCATCACCGGCATCGTCATCGCAATCCGCACGCCGGCGATTCTGGCATGTTTGAACTGCGGCCCTTCAGTGGAACCATGGGGCGAGTGGCGTTCACGAGCAGTTCCATCGCACATGTCCGATTGACCGTGACCGATATCGAGCGGTCGCGGCAGTTCTACGAGAGCGTATTCGGCTGGCCGGTGCTGATCGAAGTTCCCGAGAATGCCGACGAACCCACCCGCAACCAGTTGAGTTTCCTGTACGGCGGCGTCATCTACGACCTCGGCGGGACGCTTCTCGGGCTGCGGCCGGTCGCCGCCGACCGCTTCGACGAGGACCGCGTCGGACTCGACCACATCGCCTTCCGGCTCGCCAGCAAAGATGAATTAGATTCGGCGGCAGCGCATCTCGACGAACTCGGCGTGCCGCACGAGCCGCTCAAGGACATCGGGCCCTCCTACATCCTGGAGTTCCGCGATCCCGACAACATCGCCCTGGAGCTGACCGCACCCAAATAGCGCTGTCGCGCGGGCCATCGGAGTGGTTGACTGGAAAGAACTATGACCATCAGTTTCAACCACACCATTGTCGCGTCACGCGACAAGCGCGAGTCCGCGGAGTTTCTCACCGAGCTGTTCGGATTGCCCAGCCCAAAGCCCTTCGGCCACTTCATGGTTGTTGAGCTCGAGCACGGCGCCACCCTCGACTACGCGGATGCCCCGGAAGGCGCGGACATCCCACGCCAGCACTACGCGTTCTTGGTGTCCGAGGACGACTTCGACACCATCTACGGCAAGATCACCTCGCGCGATTTGCAGCACTGGGCCGACCCGGGTGCCAAACGGCCGGGCGAGATCAACCAGCGCGACGGCGGGCGCGGCGTGTACTTCCTCGACCCGTCGGGGCACGCCATGGAGATCCTCACGCGCCCCTACGGCTCTGGCAGCTGAGCGCGGCCGGCGACGATTGGCGTCGCCGGAAACTCACTCGTCGATGTTCGTTTCGTCCACGTCGTGCCGCACCACCCGCACCTTGCCGTGCGGGAGGCAGGCGGCATACCCGTGGTACTTGCCGTACAGCTCCCACGCCGTGACATCGTCGTCCGGGGGCACATCGATCTTGTGACCGTCGGAGAACTCGAGGTGCAGGTCTCCGCTGTCGAACCAACCAAAGGCCGTGCAGTTCTGCCCGGAGAAATCAAACAGCGGACGCTCCTGGTCGGCCGGGCCGCTCGGGTCGATCGCGACCACTTCCGCAGGGGCGGTGGCAATGGGTGGCAGGGTCAGGCGCATTGGTACCGCGATGACAAGCTCGTTGTCATCGTCGAAATTGAGCACCAAACCGTCACGGAACATGATCCGCTGTAACGCACAGCCCTCAAGCCAATGCTCGATCATTTTCAGTTCGGCCATATATCCACTCCGTCCTCGATATGCCAAGTGCGCACAGGGCGCGCACCGCGCGGCAGAGCGTCATCTGACCAGGGTTCCCGCGTGGCTGAGCCGTTAATCGCAGGGTCAGGATTTCTTGACGTGGATTCCGCGCTGCCCTAGTCGCCGGTGCGCGCGGTGCCGTGTCGCTGGCTTTCCTGTTTGCGATAGTCGTCGGCCAGCTGTGCGACATGCTTGGGCAGGTCGCCGGTGGCGACGTCGGCCAGCGTCGTCTCTTCCAGCACCGACCGCATGCTGGCCCGCAGCGCGCGCCAGACGTCGGTGAGCGCGGCCGTGGGCCCCGAATACGGCAAATCGCCGAGCCCGATGTCACGGACGCTGGCCAGCGGGCCGTCGATACAGCGCAACACGTCCGCGATGCTGATGTCTTTTCCGGACCGGGCCAATTCATAGCCGCCCTCGCGCCCGCGGTGGCTTCGCACCAACCGGTCGGTGCGCAGGTTGGTCAGGATGTCGACGAGAAATTGCGGCGGAATGCCCTGGGCCTGCGCCAAATCGTCGGTCTTCACCAGCGTTCCGTCGGGCACCGTGGCGAGCTGAATCATCGCCCGCACGGCATACTCCGCCTTCGCCGACATGCGCACTCACAGGATTGTGCCACCCGATGACACAATTTCGGCGCAGCCTGGCTGATCGGGCGGCTACCCGCGTGATCGGAGCAGGTCGATGATGCGCTGCGCCTGCTCCTCGACGGTGCCGTCCGGGGTGAGTCGCAGATCCGGGTTCACGGGCGCCTGATACGGGCTGTCGATGCCGGTGAACTGGCTGATCTCACCCGCGCGGGCCTTGGCGTACAGGCCCTTGGGATCACGCTTTTCGCATTCCTCGATCGGGGTGTCACAGAACACCTCGATGAAATCGAAGCCGGCCTCGGCGTGCACGTTGCGGGCCAGTTCGCGTTGCTCGGCCAGCGGGCTGATCGCCGGCACCAGCACGACGTTGCCGCAGTCGGCGAGCAGCGCCGCCACATGCGCCAGCCTGCGCAGGTTTTCGGCTCGGTCGGCCATGGAGAAGCCCAGGTCGGCGTTCAGGCCATGCCTCAGATTGTCACCGTCGAGAACGTATGCCGGCGTTCCCCTTTGGAGCAGCTTCTGCTCGACCAGCATGGCCACCGACGACTTGCCGGAACCGGACAAACCGGTGAACCACACCGTCCTGCCGCGAGGCCGGGCCTCGGCGATGGCGGATGACTTGTGCCGCACGGTGTTCGGGCTGGCGGCCTGCGCCGACGCGTCGCGCAGCACCATGCCGGCCGCCACGGTTCCGTTGGTGTGCGGGTCGATGAGGATGAACGAACCGGTACTGGCGTTGCGCGTGTACTCGTCGAGCAGCAGCGGCACCTGGGTGCGCAGCGAGATGCGGCCGAGTTCGTTGAGCTTCAACGCCGTTGCCGTCTTGTCGCGATGCAGCGTGTTGACGTCGAGCCGATAGTCAAGCGCGGTCACCTTGGCATGCGTGGTGCGGGTGGTGTGCTTGATGACGTAGTCGCGGCCCGGTTCGAGGGCCGCGTTGTCGGCCATCCAGCACACGGTCGCGTCGAACTCCTGCGCGACCCGGGGCTGGTTGTGGGTGCGGGCGATCAAGTCGCCGCGCGAGATGTCGATCTCGTCGGCCAGGGTCAACGATACGGCCATCGGCGAGAACGCTTCTTGCACCGGACCATTCGGCCCATCGATCGCGGTGATCCGGGTTTGCTTGCCGACGGGCAGCACCACCACCTCGTCGCCGGGACGCATGACCCCGCTGGCGACGGTGCCCGCGTAGCTGCGGTGGTCCTGGTGCTCGCGGGTATGCGGGCGGATGACGTACTGGACCGGGAACCGCACGTCGACCATGTTGCGGTCGCCCGCGATGTACACCTCCTCGAGGTGCGACAGCAACGCCGGGCCCTCATACCACGGCGTCTGGTCCGACTTGGTCACCACGTTGTCGCCGTGCAGGGCCGAGAGCGGGATGGTGGCCACGTCGTGCACGTCCAGGCGCGCCGCGAAGGCGTGGAATTCGTCCCGGATCGCCTCGAATTTCTCTCTGTCCCAACCGATCAGGTCCATCTTGTTGACCGCGAGCACGATGTGCTGGATGCCCAGCAGGGACGCCAGGAAGGCGTGCCGTCGGGACTGCTCGAGCAAGCCGTGCCGCGCGTCGACCAGCACGATCACCAGTTGGGCGGTCGACGCGCCGGTCACCATGTTGCGGGTGTACTGGATGTGGCCGGGGGTGTCGGCGATGATGAATTTCCGCTTGGGAGTGGCGAAGTAGCGGTAGGCGACGTCGATCGTGATGCCCTGTTCGCGCTCGGCCCGCAGGCCGTCGGTCACCAGGGCCAGGTCGGTGTAGTCGTGTCCGCGGTCCTTGGAGGTCTGTTCCACCGCCGCCCACTGGTCTTCCATCACGGCCTTGGAGTCATAGAGCAGCCGACCGATCAGGGTGGACTTGCCGTCGTCGACGGAACCCGCGGTCGCCAAGCGCAATAGCGTCGTCATCAGAAGTACCCCTGCCGTTTGCGGTCTTCCATGCCGGCCTCGGAGATCCGGTCGTCAGCACGGGTCGCCCCGCGTTCGGTCAGCCGCGACACCGCGGTCTCGGCGATGACCTCGTCCACGGTGGCGGCCTGCGATTCCACACAGCCGGTGCACGTGACGTCGCCTACGGTGCGGAACCGCACGGTCGCCTCGAACACGGGCTCGTCATCGCGCGGGTGCATGTTCTTGTCGACCGCCAGCAGCATGCCGTCGCGGCGAAACACCTTGCGCTGGTGGGCGTAATAGATCGACGGCAGCGCGATGTTCTCGGCGCCGATGTACGACCAGATGTCGAACTCGGTCCAGTTGGACAGCGGGAACACCCGAATGTGCTCGCCCTTGTGATGCCGGCCGTTGTAGAGGTTCCACAGCTCGGGCCGCTGCGCCTTGGGATCCCACTGGCCGAACTCGTCGCGGAAGCTGAACACCCGTTCCTTGGCGCGCGCCTTCTCCTCGTCGCGACGCGCTCCCCCGAACGCGGCGTCGAACTTGTTCTCCCGGATGGCACGCAGCAGCGTGACGGTCTGGATCGGGTTGCGTCCCTGGCGCGGCTCGACGACCCGGCCGGCGTCGATGTCCTCCTGCACCGAGGCGATTACCAGGCGCACCCCGTGCTCGGCCACCAACTCGTCGCGGGTCGCGATCACCTCGTCGAAGTTGTGCCCGGTGTCGACGTGCATCACCGGGAACGGCAGACGCCCGGGACGGAACGCCCGCAGCGCCAGGTGCAGCATGACGATGGAGTCCTTGCCGCCGGAGAACAGCAGCACCGGCCGCTCGAACTCCGCGGCCACCTCACGAATGATGTGGATCGCCTCTGCCTCCAGCGAGCGCAGATGACTCAACTCGTACTGTCCGGCGGCGGGGGCCACCGTCGCATCAGTGGTCATGGCTTCCTTCGATTAAAACCTGGCAGAACTGACCATATTTGGCATCTTAACGATAAATAACACCAGCCCGGCCCGGCGCTGTCAACCGCACGACCTGCGGCCGCACGGCCGGCCTGGCCCGCACGCGGGTCACCAGGCAAATCACGTCAACAGTCGCGGCGGCACTTTTGCACCTCGGCGAGGGTGCGAAAACATGGACGAATGACTGCCACCCCTGAAACCGCCGGACCATCCGCGCCGAGCGGTCGCGACGTCATCGCGCAGTTCCTCCCCCAGTCCCCGTTCGTCGTCAAGCTGGGCATCGTCGCCGATCGCCTCGAAGAGGACGAGGTGCGACTGCGGCTGCCCTGGGACCCGTCCAACGTGACCATCGGCGACATGGTCCACGGCGGCGCCATCGCCACGCTCGCCGATCTCACGGTGATGGCGGCGGCGTGGTGCGGCGCGCAAGCGCCGCCCGAGCTGCGGGGCGTGACGGTGTCCCTCACGCTGGACTTCATGGCCCCGGCCCGGGCCACCGACGTGATCGGCGTGGGGCGGGTGCTGCGGCGCGGCCGCTCGCTGGTCAACTGCGAGGCCGAGATCGTCGACGCCCAGGGCACGCTGGTCGCCAAGGCTCTGGCGACCTACAAGGTGGGTTGAGGTCGCGGACAGAGGCCTTGAGGCCGCCGCGTCGTCGAACGTGCACTCAGGGCGAGATTCCGGCGGCCAATTTTTCGCCGTGACTGCACGCTCGGCGAAAGACGCTCCGGCTAGAGCGTGACCTCGTTCAGCTTGCCGGTGGCCACGTCGAACACGAACCCGCGCACCGAGACGTGCTTGGTGACGAACGGGCTGTTTTCGATGCGGCGCAGCGATTGCCGGACGTCCTCGGCCAGATCGGTGAAAGCCTCCGCCGCCCACGGCGGTTTGACGCCGGTCTCCTCTTGGATGCCGCGCTTGAAGTCGTCGTCGGTGAAGGTGAGCATGCCGCAATCGGTGTGGTGAATCAGGATGATCTCCCGCGTCCCCAACAATCGCTGGCTGATCGCCAGCGACCGGACGACGTCGTCGGTGATGACTCCGCCGGCGTTGCGGATGACGTGGGCCTCCCCCTCGTTGAGCCCGAGGATGCGGTAGACGTCGAGCCGGGCGTCCATGCATGCGACGACCGCGACATGTTTGCCCGGCGGCATCGGCAGCGGGCCCTCGAAGGTGCTCGCGTATGCGGCGTTGTTGGCCAGGTATTCGTCGGTAACCGTCACGCAAGCCTCCTTGGGAGTGTCGCGGCCTGACCGTGCTGCGTTTGCTGCGCGGCGCGGTACCGCGGTGGATCCTAACAACCGATCACACGCGATTCACGGTTGAGAATCAACCGGATCGCAAGCAGACCGAACGCGCCGGACGACCGCAACGCGCGACGCTGTGCCGGCGGCTCGATAGCCTGTCCCAATGCGACGTGGGGTGTGCGGACCGGCATGACTCGGTTTCTGGCACGCCGGTTGCTCAACTACGTTGTGCTGCTGGCGCTGGCATCGTTTTTGACGTTTTGCCTGACGTCGGTGGCCTTCAAGCCACTGGACAGCCTGCTGCAGCGCAGCCCGCGCCCGCCACAGGCCGTGATCGACGCCAAGGCCCACACGCTCGGCCTGGATGAGCCGATACCGATCCGCTACGCGCATTGGGCTTCGCACGCCGCCCGCGGCGACTTCGGCAAGACCGTCACCGGGCAGCCCGTCGGGACGACGCTGTGGCGCCGCGTCGGAGTGACGCTGCGCCTGCTGATCATCGGGTCGCTGGTGGGCACCGTGCTCGGCATCGCGGCCGGGGCGTGGGGAGCCATTCGTCAGTACCGACTCAGCGATCGGGTGGTCACCCTGGTGGCGCTGCTGGTGCTCAGCACCCCGACATTCGTGATCGCCAGCCTGTTGATCCTCGCTGCGCTGCGGGTGAATTGGGCCGTGGGCATCCACATCTTCGACTACACCGGGGAGACCTCACCGGGCGTGACGGGCGGGGCCGGCGCGCACCTGCTCGACCGGCTGCGGCATCTGGTCCTGCCGTCGCTGACCCTGGCGCTGGCCGCCGCGGCGGGATACAGCCGTTATCAGCGCAACGCGATGCTGGACGTCCTGGGCCAGGACTTCATTCGCACCGCGCGCGCCAAAGGACTCACCCGGCGGCGGGCGCTGGTCAAGCACGGGCTGCGCACCGCGCTGATCCCGCTGGCCACCCTTTTCGCCTACGGGGTGGCCGGCCTGGTGACCGGGGCGGTGTTCGTGGAGAAGATCTTCGGCTGGCACGGCATGGGTGAATGGCTGGTGCAGGGCATCGCGACTCAGGACACCAACATCATCGCGGCGATCACTTTGTTCTCCGGCGCGGTGGTGCTGCTGGCCGGCCTGCTGTCCGACGTGTTCTACGCGGCCCTCGATCCCCGGGTGCGGGTGTCATGACGGCCCAGGCGAACATCGATGGCGCCCATGGGTTTTCGGGGCACGAGGTCGCGGACTTCACCTCGCGCCGCACCCTGGTGCTGCGGCGGTTCGCCCGCAACAGATTCGCCGTGGCGTCGCTGACGTTGTTGGTGCTGTTGTTCGTCGGCTGCTACGCGCTGCCCGCCGTGCTGCCGTATTCCTACGACGACCTCGATTTCACCGCGCTGTTGCAGCCGCCGAACGCGCGCCACTGGTTGGGCACCAACGCGCTGGGCCAAGATCTGCTGGCGCAGATCCTGCGTGGGATGCAGAAGTCGATGCTCATCGGCGTCTGCGTCGCGGTCATCTCCACCGGCATCGCCGCCACCGTCGGGTCGGTCGCGGGCTACTTCGGTGGCTGGCGCGACCGCGCGCTCATGTGGGTGGTCGACCTGTTGTTGGTGGTGCCCAGCTTCATCCTCATCGCCATCGTGACGCCGCGCATCAAGAACTCGGCCAATGTCTTGATGCTGGTCCTGCTGCTGGCCGGGTTCGGGTGGATGGTCAGCTCGCGCATGGTGCGCGGCATGACCATGAGTCTGCGGGAACGCGAATTCATCCGGGCCGCACGCTATATGGGGGTTTCCAGCCGACGCATCATCGTCGGCCACGTGGTGCCCAACGTGGCGTCCATCTTGATCATCGACGCCGCGCTCAACGTCGCGTCGGCCATCCTGGCCGAAACCGGGCTGAGCTTCCTGGGTTTCGGAATTCAGCCACCCGACGTGTCGCTGGGCACGTTGATCGCCAACGGCACCCAATCCGCGACCACCTTTCCCTGGGTGTTTCTGTTTCCCGCAGGGGTGCTGGTGCTGATCCTGGTGTGCGCCAACCTCACCGGTGACGGCCTGCGCGATGCGCTCGACCCCGGCAGCGCCGTGCTGGGCGGTGGGGGGCGATGAGCCCGCTGCTCGAGGTGACCGACCTGGCGGTCACATTCCCGACGGGTGGCGACCCGGTGACCGCGGTGCGCGGTATCAGCTACCGCATCGAACCGGGGGAAGTCGTCGCCATGGTCGGTGAATCCGGTTCGGGGAAGTCGGTTTCGGCGATGGCGGCGATCGGCCTGTTGCCCGAGTACGCACGGGTGCGCGGCTCCGTGCGGTTGCACGACACCGAACTGCTGGGCCTCGGCGACGACGCGATGTCGCGGTTTCGCGGCAAGACGGTCGGCATGGTGTTCCAGGATCCGATGTCCGCACTGACGCCCGTCTACACCGTGGGCGACCAGATCGCCGAGGCCATCGAGATCCACCAGCCGCGGGTGGGCAGGAAGGCCGCTCGCCGACGTGCCGTGGAACTGCTCGAGCTGGTGGGCATCGCGCAGCCGGAGCGGCGCGCCCGCGCGTTTCCGCATGAGCTCTCCGGCGGCGAGCGGCAGCGGGTGGTCATCGCCATCGCGATCGCCAACGACCCCGACCTGTTGATCTGCGATGAGCCCACCACCGCATTGGATGTCACGGTGCAGGCGCAGATCCTCGAGGTGCTCAAGACGGCGCGCGACATCACCGGCGCCGGGGTGCTGATCATCACCCACGACCTCGGGGTGGTGGCCGAGTTCGCCGACCGCGCCCTGGTGATGTACGCCGGGCGGGTCGTCGAATCCGCTTCCGTGCGTGACCTTTACCGGGATCGCCGCATGCCCTACACGGTCGGGCTGCTGGGCTCGGTCCCGCGGCTCGACGCCGCGCAGGGCACCCGGTTGGTGCCGATCCCCGGTGCGCCGCCGTCGCTGGCGGGCCTGGATCCCGGGTGCCCCTTCGCGCCGCGCTGCCCGCTGGCCATCGACGAATGTCGGCTCGCGGAGCCGGAATTGCTCTCGGTCGGCGACGATCACCGGGCGGCCTGCATCCGCACCGATCAGGTCGACGGCCGAAGCGCCGCGGACATCTACGGCGTGAGCACCGAAGCCCGTCACGCGGAGCCGGCCGACGCATCGGTGGTCGTGCGGGCGCGCGACCTGGCCAAGTCCTACCGGCTGACCAAGGGCGTGTTGCGGCGCAGCGCCGGTGAGGTGCGCGCCGTCGACGGCGTCAGTTTCGAATTGCGGCAGGGCCGCACCCTGGGCATCGTCGGCGAATCCGGCTCGGGCAAGTCGACCACCCTGCACGAGATCTTGGAACTCACCGGGCCCGAATCGGGTTCGATCGAGGTGCTCGGCACCGACGTCACCGCGTTGAGCGCCGCGAGCAGGCGAGCGCTGCGGCGCGACATCCAGGTGGTCTTCCAAGACCCGGTCGCCTCGCTCGACCCACGGCTACCGGTGTTCGAGCTGCTCGCAGAACCCCTGCGCGCCAACGGGTTCGACAAGAACAGCACCAACTCGCGCGTCGCCGAGCTGCTTGAGATCGTGGGGCTGCGCCGCGCCGACGCGGTCCGTTACCCCGCGGAGTTCTCCGGCGGGCAGAAGCAGCGCATCGGCATAGCGCGGGCGCTCGCACTGCGACCGAAGATCCTGGCGCTCGACGAACCGGTGTCCGCGCTCGACGTGTCCATCCAGGCCGGGATCATCAACCTGCTGCTCGACCTGCAGGAGCGGTTCGGCCTGTCCTACCTGTTTGTCTCGCATGACCTTTCGGTGGTCAAGCACCTCGCGCATGACGTCGTCGTGATGTATGCCGGCACGATCGTGGAGCAGGGCGACAGCCGCCGGGTCTTCGCCGACCCGCAGCACGAATACACGCGGCGGCTGCTGAACGCGGTGCCGCAACCGGATCCGGGCCGACGTGTCTAGGCGGGGGGCAAAGGCGGGTGCGGGCGCCCGGCTCGCGGCGGCGTTTCTCGCGATGACCCTCGCGCTGTCAGGCTGCTCGCCGGCCGTCAAGCTGATTCCGGAGACCGGCCACAACGCGCAGATCGGCTCGACGAGCGACGTCAACCCGCACGATCCGGCGACCCTGCAAGACGGCGGCGACCTGCGACTGGCGCTAACCGACTTTCCGCCGAACTTCAACATCTTGCACATCGACGGCAACTCCGTCGACGTCTCCGCGATGATGAAGGCCACCCTGCCGCGGGCGTTCGTGATCGGGCCCGACGGCTCGACGACGGTCGACACCGACTATTTCACCAGCATCGAGCTCACCGGCACTGCGCCGCAAGTGGTTACGTACACCATCAACCCCAAGGCGGTGTGGTCCGACGGCACGCCGATCACCTGGGAGGACATCGCCAGCCAGATCCACGCCCTGAGCGGCGCCGACAAGGCCTTCGAAATCGCCGGGCCCAGTGGCGCCGACCGGGTGGCGTCGGTGACCCGCGGCGTCGACGACCGGCAGGCCGTCATGACCTTCGCCAAGCCCTACGCCGAATGGCGCGGCATGTTCGCCGGCAACGGAATGCTGCTGCCCAAGAGCATGACGGCCACCCCGGAGGCGTTCAACAAAGGCCAGCTGGAGGGGCCCGGCCCGTCGGCCGGCCCGTTCGTCGTCTCTTCGCTGGATCGAACCACCCAGCGGATCGTGTTGCGCCGCAACCCGAAATGGTGGGGCGCGCGACCCCGCCTGGACAGCATCACCTACCTGGTGCTCGACGATGCCGCGCGGCTCCCCGCCTTGCAGAACAACACCATCGACGCCACCGGGGTCGGCACGATCGACCAGCTGACCATCGCGCAGCGCACCAAGGGAATCTCGATCAGGCGCGCGCCCGCCCCGGCCTGGTCGCACTTCACGTTCAACGGCGCCCCGGGCTCGATCCTGGCCGACAAGGCGCTGCGCGTCGCGGTGGCCAAGGGGATCGATCGGCAGACCATCGCCAAGGTCGTCCAGTACGGGCTCACCAGTGACCCTGTGGCACTGGGCAATCACATCTACGTCGCCGGGCAGCGGGGCTACCAGGACAACAGCTCGGTCCTGCCCTACGATCCCGCCGCGGCCGGCCGAGAGCTTGACGCGCTGGGCTGGAAGCGGGCCGGGCAGTTCCGGGAGAAGGACGGCCGGCAGCTGGTCATCCGCGACTTGTTCTACGACGCGCAGGGCAGCCGGCAGTTCGCCCAGATCGCCCAGCACAGTCTCGCCCAGATCGGCGTCAAGCTCGAGCTCGTATCCCGGTCGGGCAGCGGATTCTTCACCAACTACATCAACGTCGGCGCTTTCGATATGGCCCAATTCGGTTGGCTCGGTGATGCTTTCCCACTGTCGGCGCTGACCCAGATCTACAAGTCCGATGGTGAGAGCAATTTCGGCAAGATCGGCAGCGCGCAGATCGACGCCGCGATCGAAGGCACGCTGGAAGAACTCGATCCGGCCAAGGCGCGGGCGTTGGCCAACGATCTCGACAAGATGATCTGGGCGGAGGGATTCAGCCTTCCCCTGACCCAGTCGCCCGGTGACGTCGCGGTGCGCAGCACGCTGGCCAATTTCGGCGCGGCCGGTCTGGCCGACGTCGACTACACCGCCATCGGGTTCACGCGGAGTTGAGCCGCCGCCGTAGCCGATTCGGCATCGGCACGGCGCCCTCGGCGACGGCCGCCGCCCCGAGCGCCTTCCACAGCAGCCGCACCTCCGGGCGCGGCGGGAGCGTGTCCAGCGCCGGCGCCTGTGCGACAAGCCCATTCAGGTCGCCGCGCCGGACCGCGTCGGCGCTGGCGAGCGCGACCGGCTCACGGAAATCCAACGCACTGTGCGCCATGTTCGGCAGGCTCAACAGCACCGCGTTGGGCAGCAGCGACGCGACGCGCTGGGCGACGGCCGGCGGGGTGATCAGGTCGCGACCCCCGGAAACCACCGCGGTCGGCCAGTCGAATTTCGGCATCTCGGCCACCAGGTCGTAGGGCTCGTCCTCGAAAGTCACCCGCTGCGTGCGGGTTCTGCTTTCGGCGACCGCAGGATCGAGCGGTAGACCGTCGGGTTCGGCGGCGTAGTCCAGTTCGCGGAACGCGATGCGGCTCACCAGATCTTCTTCGTACCGAAACGGTAGGTTGCTCAGGGTGGTGAACCGGGAGAGGGTCCACCACAGCAGCTTTCGGCCGTCGAGCAGCAGGTCGAGTTGACGCTCGAGAAGGTCGCTTCCGCCATAGCCGTAGATCGTCGCGACGACCTGTGTCGCCGTCGCGTCCATCACGCCGGCATCGACGAGTTTGCGCATTTTCGGTGCCACCGAGGCGGTTTCGGGACTGTCGCCCTTCAGCAGCAGCCGGCGGATCGCGCGGCGCACGATGACGATGTCGTGCCGCGACAGCAGCGGCGAATCGAGCACCATGCCCCGTACCCGATGCGGGTGGCGCACCCCGACGCCGGCCGCGATGTAGGTGCCGTACGAGGCGCCGTAGACGATCGCCGTCTCCGCTTGGACGTCGTCGAGCACCGCCGCCACATCGTCGACCACCTGGTTCACGGTCAGCGACTGCGGGGGCAGGTCGGCACCCGAATCGTCGTGGCGCGACATCCCCACCCCGCGATGCTCGATCATGATGACGTCGAGACCGGCCGCCGCCGCGCGCCGCCGCAGGCCCTTGTACATCTGCACCGACGCAACACCCGGGCCGCCGGGGATGATGACCAGTGGATGGGCGGACTTGCGGCCGGCGCGCACGTAGTACAGGTCGAATTCTTCGGCGCTGTGCGGTGAGATCGGGCGCCGCAGCGGACGCACGCCGGGCAGTTCCGCCAGCTTCTGTTGTATCCGGCTGCGCTTCGCGTTCATCGTCATTCGGGTGGGCCCCCCATGATCCCATTCTGCAGGCAAGGCGCCGGTGCGGCGATGAATCGCTGTGATCAGCGACGCCGGCCGTGGTCAGCCACCCGGGCTAAGCGCTGAGATCGATGCGGTGGGCGCCCTTGACACCCTCGTAGCGGTCGGGGCTACAGGTGAGGACGATGACCTGCCCGTGGGTTCCGACGGTGTCGAACAACTCCCCCATCTTGGTCAACCGGTCCGGGTCGGTGAAACCGAGCGCGTCGTCGACCACGACCGGGACGGCGTCCTCCTTGGCCACCAGCGCCGCGCCGGCCAGCCGCGCCAGGATGCCGAGTTGCTCCTTGGCGCCGCCGGATAGGGATTCGTACGGGACCGTGATGCCGTTCAGCGTGCGGCTGCGGATGCACAGGTCGCTATCGATGTCGACCTCGAAACTCGGTCCGAAGACCGGGCGGCCGAGCCGCTGCAGTTCCGCACGGTAGGGCTCGACGTAGCGCCGCCGGGTGGTGTCGCGGTGGCGCGTCATGACCGAGCGCAGCAGTTGCGCGGCGCGGGCGCGACCGCCCACCTGGCTGTGTTCGTTGGCGGCGTGCTCGCGTTCGGTTTCCGCGGCGTCGAGCTTGCCTTGGCGTCCCTCACCGCCGAACACCGAGAGTTCGATGGTGATCTCGCGCAACGCGCGGGAGGCTTCCTCGTAGCGCTCGCGGAGTGAGTCGGCTTCCCTTGTGGCGTCGGCCAATTCGGTTTCGACCGCTTCGGGTGCGGCTGCCGCCAGGGCGTCGGCGATCTCGGTGGCCCGCTGTTGCGCGGCCTGCGCCGCGTCCAGTGCCGTGGCCGCGGCGGCCGCGAGTTCGTCATCGCCGGCCGACGCGCGTTCGGCGGCCAGGCGGCCGGCGGCGGCGTCCAGCTCGGCGCGTTGAGCTTCCAGGGTGTTCTGCAGAACCGTTGCCCGCGTCGACGACTCGGCGAGCGCGGCGGAGGCGGCGGTGGCGGCCTGACGGCGCACCTCGCATTCGGTCGATGCGGCCGCGCGTGCCTCCTGCACCGCCGTGAGCTCGGCGCGGGCGGCGCCGATGTCGGTGAGAGCGAGTTCGGCGTCGGCGGGTTGTTCGGCGTGCAATTGCGCCAGCCGCGACCGCAGCTCGTCGGCCTGTTCGTCACCGCACAGGCCGGCCAGAGTCGCGGTGAGCTGGTCGCGGGTGCCGTGCAGCTCGCGGCGTCGCTGGTCGGCGGATCGTGCCGCGGCGAGGTCGCTCACCTCACCGGCCGCCAGTGCTGCTGCCATCTCCTCTTGCGCCGCAGCGTGTTTGGCGTGGACGTCCCGCGTGGTCGCGCCCGGGACGACCCTCGCGGTCAAGACACCGGGTATCTCCACCGCGGTGGGTCCGGCGGCGGTGGTCGACCAGCTCTGTCCGGCCGGCAGGGCGATCTGCTCCCCGTCCACGACCAGCTGGATGTCTGCGGCGGCGGTGAATTCGATCGCCGCCGATGTCAGCGCCAACTGGTCACCGGTGCGATCGACGGCGGCCGCGGCGTCCTCGATGCGTCGCAGCACCGCCTCGGTGACGGCGATGGTGCCGAGCTCGACACCGACCCGTTCGCGCTCCCGTTCGATGGCGTCGACCTTGGCCAGTCGGGCGGTCAACCGGTCGGCCTCTTCGCGATTGGCGAGCCGCTCGACCGTGCGCCGCGCGGAGTCGGCCCGGCGTTGCAACTCGGCGAGGGCCTCGGTGGTCTGTTGCAGCGCGGCGGCGGCCGCCTCGGCCTCCGCATGCGCCGCCGCCTGGGCGGCCACGGCTTCCTGGGCCTGCGTTTGCGTTTCGGCGACGGCACCCGCGCGGGTGTCGATTTCGGTGAGCAACTGCCGGCGCGCGGCGTGGGCGCCGCCGGCCGCGGCGGCGGTGGCGGCCGCGGCCTCGGCGACCAGCTGGGCTTCACGCCGCTGCGCGGTCAGCGCGGCGATCTTGTCGGCGGCCTGCTGCGCGGCGGTGACCCGTGGTCCGGCGGCGATGCGGCGCTGGGAGAAGTCGGCCACCTGCTGGGTCAAGACGGCATGGCGGGCCACCCGGTCGTCGACCTCGGCGACAGCCGCCGCACACTCGGCGACCGCGGCCTCGGCGTCGGCCAGTCGGGTGATCGCGGCGGCCCATTCGCCCGTCGGCCGTCCGGTCGGGGTGAAGTAACGGCCGTATTCGGCGTCTATGCGCTCGATGAGCAGGGGCTCGGTGCCGCACAACCCCCCGCTGTCACCGGCGGCCACATCGAGCGCCCGCGAAAGCGCGTCGCAACCGGACAGATCCACCGCGGCGGTCGACGCCGACTGCAGCACCCGCTGGGCGTGCCACAGGTCGCTGTCCACCGTCTCGGCCAGCATCGCCCGGACCCGTTCGTGGGCCTCGTCGCCGGTCAGCTGTTCGCGGCACGGCCGGACCACGGTGAGCTCGGTCTCGCACTTCTTGTGAAACCGCTTGCGATAAATGAAACGGTAAGGGCCGCAACTGATTTCAGCGGATACTTCGGAGCCCACGTCGCTATGGGTGGGCTTGACCTGCTTGACTTCCTTCTTCGTCGAGCGGTCCCGGGCTTCCAGGAGTAGATCGAGGGCTTCGATCATCGACGACTTGCCGATCTCGTTGGCGCCGCACACCACCACGACGCCGTGGTCGGGGAAGTCGATTTCGCGGTGCGCTATACCGCGGTAGTTCGTCAGGATCAACCGGTGCAGTTTCACGCCGCGCCCCGGTCGGTGAGGCGCAGCAGTAGCGCCAGCGCCGCCTGCGCGTCGACGGCGGTCGCACAGTCCTCCTCACGCGCCGTCGCCACCAATTCTTCGACCGCCGCGGCGGCGAAACCTCCGATGCCCAGGTCGCTGAATTCGCCGTCGGCCGGGATCACCGCCAGATCGGTGTGCCGTTCCCACAGGCCCAGCCATGCGAACAGCCGTGCGTATTTATCGAGGCAGGCGTCCAGCGCGGCGCGGTCGGTGACCGTCAGCGAACCGGTCAGGGCCAGGCGCACCACGGTTCGGTCCTTCTCGGTCATCAGGTCCAGGTTCATGTCCAGATCGGCGATGTCGCGGCTGGTGTCGACCTGCCGGTGCATCGTGACGAACCGCCAGCTGCCGAGGTGCCGCGGCGTCACCGAGACCGCGCGCCGCGGGTCGGCCTCGTCGACGTCGACGATCAGGACGTGGCCGGGGTCGGATTCGACGTCGTCGAAGTTGGTGACTTCCGGGGAGCCGGAGTACCACACCCGGCCACTGCCGCCGACCTGGGTGAGCGAGTGCTTATCCCCCAGCGCCACATAGTGCACCGCGCCGCGGGCCAGCGCATCGTCAACCGCGGCGAGCCGGATCAGCGAGGGCTTGTCCCGGTCGGGGTCCAGCACGTCGACGCCGCCGTGCGCGACGAGGATCCGGGTGCCGTCCGCCGCGGGCAGGTCGTCGAGGACGTCGGCGACCAGGTCGGTGGTCGGCACCTTCGACCGCCACGGCGCGGCGACGATCTCCAGCCCGGGACGCACCTGGTGCGCGCCGGCCCGATCGAGCACCACCACGTTGTCGGGCCGCTCGGCGGTGAACAACGCGCTGGTGTACACCGACGAGGCGTCCAGGGGATCGTGGTTGCCCGGCAGCAGGTACACCGGAATTCCGATGGCGCGCATGGCTTCCAGGGATTGACCGATCACCTTTGGCGGAAGCTGATTGTGTTCGAAGACATCTCCCGAGACGACGACGAACTCGGCGCCCACTTCTGCCGCCAGCGCGCCCAGACCGGAAACCACGTCGCGGCGGGCCGCCGAATAGCGCGGCTGCGCGTCACCGGCGAGGAAGTGCCGGGTCATGCCCAACTGCCAGTCGGCGGTGTGCAGGAATCGCATGCCGGCGGACCCCTTTCGAAGTGCGTGTTTACCTGGGCATCGAGAGTTTAGGTCTGCGCACCGACAAGACGCGGGACCTCGATCGGCAGGTCTTTGCGCAAGTCTGGACGATGGATGCCGCGGCTGATTTGATACGCAGCAAGGAACGTAGTTTGGTGACCGCGATGTACCAGGAATTTCGCCCCGCTCGGCGGCTTGCCCCGTTGGTGGAATGTGGCTGGGCGCGGTCAAGCTCGACGGCCGGCTTCCTTCGGGTGATGCCGGACGGCTGTGTGGACCTCTTCGTCAACTCGCGAGGCGAGGTGATGGTCGCCGGCCCGGCCACCACTTTCTACGACTTCTACCCGGACGGATCGTGGGTGCTCGCCGGCATTCGACTGCGCGCCGGCGCGGCCGGCGCCGTCGTCGGGCAGCCGGTCAGCGAACTCACCGACCGCCGGGCCAGCGTCGATACCATTCTCGGCGCCCGCGGCCACGTGATGGCCGAGACGGTGCTTGCCGCAACGTCTCCACATCAGCGCGTAGCCGCCCTACAGGATGTGCTGACGGGCTACCTCGCCGACACCGAACCATCGGTGGATACCACGATCACACGAGCGATCAGCATGGTGCGGCGCTATCCGGATCTGCCGATTGGCCGCCTGGCGGCGGCCGTGGATCTCAGCGAACGGCAACTCCGCCGCCGATTCGTGGCCGCTGTCGGCTACGGTCCCAAGCGATTTGGCCGGATCGTTCGATTCCAGCGACTGCTGGATCTGATCCACGCTGGGGGCGCGCGAGTCCGTTGGGCAGAGTTGGCCGTCCAAGCCGACTACGCCGATCAGCCGCACATGATCAATGAGTGCCGGGTGCTGGCAGGCATGTCTCCGGTCGCGCTTCCCGGGGGCGACGCGCAGATGTCCGTTTCCTCCAATACCCGACCGGATGAGGCGCCTAGCCTTTAACAATGACCAACCCGAAAGCCGTTGCACTCGAGTCCTTCCGGCTCATCGAGACCGGCGACGCGAACTTGGCCGAGAGAATCATCGCGGCCGACTACGTGAACCTGGAAGCCGCCGATGACGACGACATCGAACGTCAGGTCCCCGGGCCGGCGGGATTTCTCGCAACCAGTCAATGGTTGCGCGAAGCGTTTTCCGATCTCAGCTTCGAACTGCACGAGACTGTCTCAGAGGATGGGCTGGTGATGGTCGCGGCGATCATGACCGGCGAACACACCGGAGCGTTCAACGGGATAGCACCCACCGGCACGCGAATCAACCACAAGCAAGTGCACATCTTTACGGTCGCAGACGGCCGAATCGTCCGTCACCGCGCCGTCCGCGACGATCTGGGGCTGCTGCTCCAGCTCGGCTGGCGGCCCGACAGTCGCCACTGACCCTGGAGCGGAGCTATCCACCGAAACATCTTGTATCACTTCCGTTTCAGTGGTTTCTTTGCCGGCCTTAGATGTCGGTGGGCTGCGCTAGCTTCGGGGTGTGGGTGTAGATCGGGAGGCCTTGACGGCGGCGTTTGACATCATCGACGCTGCCTTCGATGATCTGGTCGGGTACGACTGCGATGCTCTGGGCACCCGCGAGCAGTTGGCGATGTTGGAGCGTTGCGAGAAGGTGCGTCGCCGGTTGCCGGCCCTCGAACACCCCCTGATCAATTCCCTTGCCCGCCAGGCCCCGTCCGAGGAGCTCGGCGGCACCCTGACGCATGCGCTCACCGAGGCCACGCTGATCAGCCGCGCCGACGCGTCCCGGCGCATCAAGGAGGCACGGGATCTGGGCCCGCGGCATGGCCTCACGGGCGAACCCGTGCCGCCGGCCCTGGCCGCCACCGCGGCCGCCCAACGCGAGGGCACCCTGGGGCCCGGCCAGGTCGCCGTGATCCGCAAGTTCTACCACCAATTACCCGGCTGGATAGACGCGGCCACCCGCGAGCAGGCCGAGGCCAAACTCGCCATGGAGGCAACCCGGTATCGGCCCGAACAGCTCGGCAAGTTGGCCGACATCCTGGCCGATTGTCTCAACCCTGACGGCAACTACACCGACGAGGACCGGGCACGTCAGCGCGGCCTGTCCCTGGGCAACCAGCAGGCCGACGGCATGTCGGCGCTGCGCGGCTGGCTGACCCCCGAAGCCCGCGCCACCCTCGAGGCGGTGTTGGCCAAGCTGGCCGCGCCCGGCATGTGCAACCCCCTCGACGAGACGCCGTGCGTGGATGGCGCGCCGAGCCAGGACGCTATCGAGCGTGACCCGCGATCGGCCGCCCAGCGCAACCACGACGGACTCAACGCCGCCCTGCGTGCCATGTTGGCCTCCGGAAAGTTGGGGCAGCACAACGGGTTACCGGCCTCGATCATTGTCACCACGACGCTGGCCGAGCTGGAGGCCGCCGCCGGGCGCGGCCTAACCGGCGGCGGCACCATCTTGCCGATGAGCGACGTGATCCGCCTGGCCCGCCACGCACACCACTACCTGGCGATCTTCGACAAGGGCAAGACGCTGGCGCTCTATCACACCAAGCGACTCGCCTCTCCGGGGCAACGAATAGTGTTGTACGCCAATGACCGCGGCTGCTCGGCACCGGGCTGCACCGTGCCCGGCTACTACAGCGAAGTCCATCATGTCACCGACTACGCCACCTGCCGCACCACCGACGTCAACGACCTCACCTTCGCCTGCGGACCCCACCACCGCCTCCTGAAACGCGGCGGCTGGACCACCCGCAAAAACGCTCACGGCGACACCCAATGGATCCCACCGCCGCACCTCGATCGAGGCCGACCCCGCACCAACACGTTCCATCACCCTGAGAAGCTGCTCCGCGACGGAGACGACGACGCGGCATAACGGCCCTGACACCACACTGATTAATCTGATTCCTCGTGACTGACCAGCGCACCTTGCTGTTGATGCGGCACGCGAAGTCCGACTATCCGCCCGGCGTCGTCGACCACGATCGGCCGCTGGCGCCCCGCGGCATCAAGCAGGCCGGGCTCGCCGGCGACTGGCTGCGCGCCAACGCACCCAGTATCGATGCGGTGCTGTGCTCGACGGCGAGGCGCACCCGCGAGACGCTGCGCAACACCCGCATCGATGCGCCGGTGCGATACAGCGAGCGGCTCTACGCCACCACCCCGGGCACGATGATCGACGAGATCAACACGGTGGACGACGGCGTCAGCGCGCTGCTCGTCATCGGGCATGAGCCGACGATGTCGGCCCTCGCGCTGGGACTCGGCGGCGCCGGAGATACGAATTCCTCTGCTGCCGAACGTATTTCGGTCAAATTTCCGACGTCGGCGATCGCAGTGCTCACCGTGCCGTGCGCGTGGAAGCAGCTGGAGCTCGGGGTGGCGACGCTGATCGACTTCGAGGTGCCGCGCTGAGAGTCATGGCGGCGACCCGCTAGGAGTTGGTGGCCAGCGTCAGCTCCATCAACTTGATGGCCTGTCCGCACGCGTCGATGCCCGGCGCCTGCGGGTTGATCCACCAGCCGACCACCCCCGCGGCGTCACTGGCCACGCCGCACGCGCCGTTCGCGTCGTCGGGCCGCATCACGATCGAGTCGATGCCGGCGATCGAACGCGTCTCGATCTTGTACTTCAAGAATTCTGCGACCTTGCGCTCGTTGGACAGGCTGCCTTGTTCGAACCAGAACCGGGTGATGTCGATCAGTCCAGCCGGGTTGGCCGCCTGCCAGCGGCAGATCGCACCGACGAAGGTGCTCTGGATGTCGAGCGGATCGGCGCCCACGGTCTTGGCCAGGATGTCGCTCGTCAAGACCTCACATTCCTTGAGCAGGTTCGGATACTGCTGCTGGGAGTTGTTGTTGCGGGGCACATTCCCGCCCGCCTTGACCGCGTTGCCCCCGATCGAGCGGGAACAGCCCGTCAACACCAGCAGCGCCGCTATCACTACGGTCGCGGCGATGCGGGCGGTCCTGCTGCCGCGCGACCCGGCGCGCATTGGGGCCATCATTTCGAGTTCGCAATCGATTGGCGAGCCAGTTCTTTGGCTATGTCGCACGGCGGGGGGAACGGCTTCTGGCTGAAACTGATTGACCATTCAATAAAGTCGTCCTGGAACTGAATGCCCACCTCGCACAGCGAGTCACCCAGGTTGGGCTCGTTGCCGACGGCGATGAAGCCGCCGTGGCCGTTGATGTTGATGTCGTCGACGCTGGCACGCGAGAGCTCCTCGGTCTTGCGTTCGCGCCCGATCGGGCTGCCGCGATACCAGGAGAAGGAGAAGTGCGGGCCGAGGATGCCGCCGCCGGCGAGCCACTGGCAGCCGACGGAGTTGCGTGCGGTGTTGATCAGCCCGGTGACCTTGGTGAGCTCGGCGATCGTCTGGTCGCTGATGCCGCCGCATTGCGGGAACATCGCACCGTGGCTGCCCTGGCCGTTCTGCGGCGTCGACGACGCTGTCGCCCCCGGTTTGTTGCCACCGGAATCGGAGCAGCCCGCGGCCGCGGGGATCAGGATCGTCAATGCTGACGCCACAAGAGCCAGCGCCCTCGTGTCACGCCGCACCGCTACCCTGCTTCCGTTCCGCCCGCTGCTGGTCCACACGATGCACTGTAGCGGCAGCCCAGCGGGTGAACCACCGACGCGCCTGAGCAGGTATTTCGGCGCCGCCAACGCGTGCGGTGCGGACGCGGACCGTCCGGCGGTCGGCGGGGACGGCCGGGCGGACGGTATGCGACAGTTACCCAATGCTCCTGGCACTGCTGCGCCAGTACATCCAGCCGTACCGACGGCTGGTGGCGGTGCTGATGGCGCTGCAGCTGGTCAGCAACCTCGCGTCGCTGTACCTGCCGACGGTCAACGCCGCCATCATCGACGAGGGCGTCGCCAAGGGCGACACCACCACGATCGTCCGGCTCGGCTTGGTGATGCTCGGGGTCACGGGATTGCAGGTGTTGTGCTCGATCGGGGCGGTCTATTGCGGCTCGCGCACCGGGATGGGCTTTGGTCGCGACCTGCGCGCGGCGATGTTCGAACACGTCACCACCTTTTCCGAGCGCGAGACCGCTCGATTCGGGGCGCCCACGCTGTTGACGCGCAGCACCAACGACGTGCGGCAGATCCAGTACTTGGTCCAGATAACGGGCACCGTGCTGGTGACCGCCCCGATCATGTGCCTGGGCGGGATCTTCATGGCCATCCGCCAGGAGGCCGCGCTGACGTGGCTGCTGTTGGTCAGCGTGCCGATCATGGCGGTGGCCAACTACTGGGTGATGTCGCACATGCTGCCCCTGTACCGCCGGATGCAGGGCCTGATCGACGGCATCAACCGGGTGATGCGTGACCAGCTGTCCGGCGTGCGGGTTGTCCGGGCGTTCGCCCGCGAGGATTTCGAGCGTGACCGCTTCGCCCGCGCCAACGCCGCGCTGTCGAATACCGCACTGACCGCGGGAAACTGGCAAGCTTTGATGCTGCCGGTGACCACGCTGACCATCAACGTGTCCAGCGTGGCGCTGATCTGGTTCGGCGGGTTGCGCATCGACCGCGGCCAGATGCAGGTCGGTTCGCTCACCGCCTTCCTGGCCTACTTCACCCAAATCCTGATGGCGGTGTTGATGGCGACGATGACGCTGGTGGTGTTGCCACGGGCCTCGGTCTGCGCCGAACGGATCACCGAGGTGCTGGCCACCCGCCCCGCCGTCACCGATCCCCCGAATCCGCGGTCCCCGCGCGGCGCGATCACCGGGACGGTGCGCCTGCAGGGCGCGACGTTCACCTACCCCGGCGCCGATCGCCCGGTGCTGCAGGACATTTCGCTGACCGCGCTGCCCGGAACCACCACCGCCATCGTCGGCAGCACCGGTTCGGGCAAGTCGACGCTGGTCTCGCTGATCTGCCGGCTCTACGACGTGACCGGCGGCGCCGTCTCGGTGGACGGCATCGACGTCCGCGATTACCGGACCGAACGGTTGTGGTCGGCGATCGGGCTTGTTCCCCAGCGCGGCTACCTGTTCTCCGGGACCGTCGCGGACAACCTGCGCTACGGCGCCGCCCCCCACCAAGAGGTCACCGACGAACAGATGTGGGAAGCGTTGCGGGTGGCCGCCGCCGACGATTTCGTGCGGGCCCACGATGACGGGCTGCGCATGCGGGTTGCGCAGGGCGGTATCAACTTCTCCGGGGGGCAGCGGCAGCGACTGGCGATCGCCCGAGCGGTCATCCGTCGCCCGGCCATCTATTTGTTCGACGATTCGTTCGGCGCGCTCGATGCGCGTACCGACGCGCGGGTCCGCGCCTCGCTGCAGGAGATCTCCGGTGAAGCCACCGTCATCGTTGTCACGCAACGTATCTCGATCGCGGCGAAGGCCGACCAGGTGATGGTGATCGACAACGGGAACCTGGTGGGCGCGGGCACGCACGAATCGCTGCTGACCGATTGCACCACCTACGCCGAATTCGCCGACTCGCAGTCGGTCGAGTCCGTGCGCTCGGGTCGAGTCGGGGGCACGCCGTGACCCGCGCGACCACCACGGCGGCCGGCCGGCCGGCCCCCGCCACTCGTTCCCGCGACTTCTGGGGCTCGGCCGCCCGCTTGATGAAACGGCTTGCACCGCAACGGCGATTGTGCGCTGCGGTGATCGCCTTGGGAATCACCGGCACGGCCATCGGGGTGATCGTCCCGCGGATCCTGGGGCACGCCACCGATTTGCTGTTCAACGGCGTGATCGGGCGCCAGCTCCCCGCCGGAATCACCAAGGCGCAGGCCGTCGCCGCCGCACGCAGCAGAGGAGCCGACACCTTCGCCGACCTGCTGTCCGGGATGAATGTGGTGCCGGGCCACGGCGTGGACTTCGGGGCGGTCGCACGGACGTTGTCGCTGGCACTGGTCCTCTATCTCGTTTCCGCGCTGCTGATTTGGGGGCAGGCCCGGCTGCTGAATGTCACCGTGCAGCGCACCATGGTGGCGCTGCGTTCCGATGTCGAGGACAAGATCCACCGGCTGCCGCTGTCCTACTTCGACGCCCGCCAGCGCGGTGAACTGCTGAGCCGCGTCACCAACGACATCGACAACATCCAATCGTCGCTGTCGATGACGATCAGCCAGCTGCTGACATCGGTTCTGACCGTGGTGGCGGTGCTGGCGATGATGCTGTCCATCTCGCCGCCGCTGGTGGCGATCACCGTGCTGACGGTGCCGTTGTCCCTGTTGGCGACGCGGGCGATAGCGCGTCGTTCCCAGCGGCTGTTCGTCGCCCAGTGGACCAGCATCGGACGCCTCAACGCCCATATCGAGGAGACCTACAGCGGTTTCACGGTGGTCACGACGTTCGGCCACCAGGCCGCGGCGCGCGAGCAATTCCGCACCCTCAACGACGACGTCTACCACGCCAGCTTCGGCGCGCAGTTCTTCTCCGGGCTGGTGGCGCCGGCGACCACGTTCGTCGGCAACCTCGGCTACGTCGCCGTCGCCGTGGTCGGCGGCCTGCAGGTCGCGACCGGCCACGTCAGCCTGGGCAGCATCCAGGCGTTCATTCAGTATGTGCGGCAATTCAACTCACCACTTAGCCAGCTGGCCGGGATGTACAACACCCTGCAGTCCGGGGCGGCCAGCGCCGAACGGGTCTTCACGCTGCTCGACGAGCCCGAGGAATCGCCGGATCCCGCACCCGGCGCAAGCCCGCAGCCGGCTGGACGCGTCGAGTTCGCCCACGTGAGCTTCGCCTACCGCCCGGGCACCCCGGTGATCGAAGACCTGTCCATGGTGGCCGAACCGGGCAGCACGGTGGCGATCGTCGGGCCGACCGGAGCGGGCAAGACCACGCTGGTGAACCTGCTGATGCGGTTCTACGACGTCGACGCCGGCCAGATCCTGCTCGACGGGGTCGACATCACCACGATGGACCGCCGGTCGCTGCGGTCGCGAATCGGCATGGTGTTGCAGGACACCTGGCTCTTCGACGGGACGATCGCTGAGAACATCGCCTACGGACGCCCCGACGCCGGTGCGGACGAGGTGCTCGAGGCCGCCAAGGCCGCTTACGTCGATCGCTTCGTGCGGACGTTGCCCGCCGGCTACCAAACCCGAATCAGCGGTGACGGAGGCAACATCAGCGCCGGCGAAAAGCAGCTGATCACCATCGCACGCGCATTCCTTGCCCGCCCGCAGTTGTTGATCCTCGACGAGGCGACCAGTTCGGTCGATACCCGCACCGAGGCGTTGATCCAGCACGCAATGTGCGAGCTGCGCCGCGACCGCACGAGTTTTATTATCGCGCACCGTCTTTCGACGATCCGCGACGCCAACCGGATCTTGGTGGTCGAGGCCGGCCGGATCGTCGAACAGGGCAACCACGCCGAGCTGCTGGCCCGGCGCGGCGCGTACTACGCGATGACCCAGGCTTGACGGACGCGTCCGAGAGGGCCGCATTGATAAGCGGCCGCGATCGCTATCGAGAAGTTATTGAGAAGACACCAAGGAACAAACGAAACGCTGGGATCGTCCTACTCAATAACGCACCTGAAAGGGGTGGCAGCAATGTTCTCCCGCCGCATCATGACAATCGCCACCACCGCCGTCGGCGCCGCCGCCATCGGGCTGGCCGCCGTCGGCATGGCCGGCACCGCCGCAGCGAGCTCCGTGCAGACCGCCGACCAGGCGTTCCTGGGCCAGATGCAAAGCCTCGGCGTCTCTTTCCCGTCGACGCAGGATGCCGTGCGAGCCGGCCACCAGGTGTGCACCGACCTGGCCGCCGGCCAGACCCCAACCGCCGTCACCGTCCAGATCTTCCGCCACACCAGCCTGACTCCCCCGCAGGCGGCCGGCGTGGTGCTCGCGGCGACCAACGCCTACTGCCCGCAATTCTCCGGGCAGCCCGCCTAGCCGGCCAACGACCCACGATGGGGGATTCCGGGTAACCGGAATCCCCCATCGGGGGCGGGGGGGGGGGGCGCCCCCCCGGGGGGCGAGAATGTGATAAATAAAAAAAAATGGTGGAAAGCTGCGAGAGGAGAAAAAACCCGCCCGACACAGGAGAGGGGGCCGC